>CAYZHL010000084.1:774-9567 GCA_964478095.1 uncultured Clostridia bacterium
GAGAGGCGTAATGGAGGAGAGGGCCTTCTGGGCGAGCGGCGGGATTCACCAGTCTGAAAGCCTGGCTGGCATGGTAAGCCACGTTCTCAGCACATAACTGGGCTCTGAACATGATTTCTGCACTGGCCGGCTGCGCTCAAATCGATGGTTTTCCCGTATCGCCCAACGTGGAGATTGTGAACATGCAAGGGCTAGACTAGACTTAAGGTTTCAGAATTCAGACCATAACCCTGTCACCGCCGTATTCAGGCTGAGATAGCAGATCGCCGGCAGCCCATATTGGTGGAACGAGACTGAAGGGTTTGGCGTAGCAGGTAGCGAAAGGCTTGTTTGCTCTACTCCGCGACTTGCCGGCTTCACCGCGCAAATGCTTGGAACCCTGCCCCTGTCGGGCGGGTTGGGGAGGACACTATGCGGCTGACCGATTTCATGCGTGTCTGGTTGACGCGTTCTTTCGAACCATTTCGCTTCAGGTGCGAACATGCTGAGCGACTTGCCTTCGAACACCTGGACGATCTGGGCTTGTACGTGCATATCCCATTCTGCAGATCATTGTGCAACTTCTGCCCGTACTGCAAAGTGGAGTACGAGCGAGAGACAGCGGCTAGATACAAGATGGCTCTTTTGGGCGAGATCGATCTGGCGGGACGGCAGCTAGAAAGCAAGAAGGAAGCCGCGAGCCTCTACTTTGGCGGTGGTACCCCGGCCTTGATGATAGATGATCTTGGCGACATAATCGATAAACTGAGGAAATACTTCATCATCTCCGGACACGTGGGAATAGAGCTGCACCCAAATGACATCAACAGAGTGAATCTGGACAAGCTGAAGGCCGCTGGAGTAACAATGGTCAGCGTGGGAATACAGTCCTTCAGCCGACGCTGTCTGGGCAAGCTGGGTCGCGACGGGGAGGGATATGCCGAAAAGGTCCGGTCCGTCGCGGAAGCGGGTTTCGATGTTGTAGACGTAGACCTGATCTTTGCCATCCCTGGGCAGACGGACGAGATGCTGATACATGATGTCGACACCGCGTTTTCGCTTGGCGCGACACAGGTCTCCACTTACCCCTTCATAGACTTTACCTTTGCGGATAACCGTTACGGGCCATTGCCTGAAAAGGACAAGAAGCGAATGCTGAAGGCCCTAGTTGATCATTGCAGAAGCGCGGGGAAGGACAGGACCTCCGTTTGGACCTTTGCAGAGCCCGGCACAGAGAGGTATTCTTCCGTAACCAGAGACAACTTCCTAGGTTTTGGCGCATCTGCTGCCACGTTGCTGCGAGATAGCTTCAAGATGAACACTTTCTCCATAGAGGGGTACATCGAGCGGGTTCACTCCGATCAACTGCCTACGTCGTTGACTTTGAGTTTTTCGAAAAGGCAGAGAGCGTCATATTTCCTGTTTTGGAATGCCTATTTGATGAGTATCTCTCCGGACAAGTTCGAAACAACTGTGGGCGCTCCGCTCTCGAAGTTGTTTGGGTTTGAAATATGGATGTTGGAGAAACTCGGTCTGCTCTACAGGGAAAATGGCCAATACCGGCTGACGGATAGGGCGGCATATTGGTATCACAACATCGAGCAGGCCTACACCACGGCCTACATCGACAAGATGTGGAACATCTCCCGAACGACCGCCTTCCCTGAGGAGATTGCCCTATAGTCAAGTATAGATAGTCCTGTGTAGGCGGAGACTCCTCAGTCAAGGCCTCAATCACTGTAGGCGGAGACTGCCTGCGGCGTTACGGTGAAGCAATGCTACTCATCACGGAGTCTGGAGCGGTCTTGCATGAAAGCCGTGCTCAACAGGACTAGAGTGACAGCCGTGGCGGCATTTGTCGTAGTGGCCGCAGTCCTTGCGCCACTGTCATTCTGGCTTTTCCGCCCCGATTCCACGGTTGTGGCAACACAAATGCAGGAGCAGGCGGCCGCCTTCTCGAAGTACAAAATGAGACTGCACTTTTCGGATTCACAGGCGCATCCTGCTTGAGGGAGGGTCTCTAGTGAGATTATCGGGACTTGCGTTTCCGTTACTGGCGGTGCTGCTCGCTCTGGGTAGCCTTCCGGGTTTGGCTTCGGAGAACATCTCGAATCCAGCCGAGGGCAACCGCACAACTGCTGAGTCACTCCAGACCATGCTTGAAGAACGGTGGATCGACTATAGCAGTGACTATCCGAACTTCCCCGGCGGGATTGCCTTATTGGTTGTATCTGCAGACGACAGCTACTTTGCCTCTTGCGGTATCGAGGGCGAACCAACTGAGAACACCCATTTCCGGGCCGCCAGTATCACGAAAACGTTAACTGCGGCTGGTATACTCCTTCTGCAACAAAGAGGGCTCCTCAATATCGAGGATACCGTTGATTCCAACATCCCTGGACGGACAGAACCATACCTACCTGACACCCCACAATACGCGATTCCGTATGGACACAGCATCACCATACGTCAGCTCCTTGAGCACAGAGCAGGAGTATTCGATATCAGTAACTATGTGGTTCCCGCAGACTCCGAGGCGCCCTATGCTGGACAGAACTATCTCGGGTACATCTTGCCCCAAGACTTCGAGCATACTGTGACCTTTGATGAGCTTGCAGGCGTCATTGCTTCAAACCAGCTTTCGATTGCCCCGCCTGGCACAGGCTATAGCTACAGCGATACGGGCTATTCGTTACTCGGCAAGATCATCGAGCAAGTATCCGGAGAGAGCTTTGACGACTTCATAACGAAGAATCTCCTATTGCCCAACGGCCTATATGATTCTAGCCTGCCATATCTGGGGACTGATCAGACTCTTCCTTCTCCGTTCACCATCGGATACGACTACTATGGCGGCGAATTCGAGCCCGTAATCAACGATAACCCCTCATGGCAGGTGGCCAACGGCAACCTAGTGACGACACCAGCCGATCTTGCTGAATGGGGAAAGAGGCTCTACACCGGGAAAGCAGGTCTGGAGAGCGAGTATGTCAAGATGATGATGGATGTCAAGAGACTCAGCGATACCGGCGGCTACGGACTTGGATGCGAGTACATAGAGGGGATCGGATATGGGCATTCCGGCGCTGTGAGCGGTTACCTCTCGATGATGAGCTACGACCCAGATCGCGACTTGTCCACAGTCGTTTTCGCCAATGTTATGAACTGGGATGACCTGACCAATCAGATGATGTTCTTCAGAGGGCTGATCCGACAGGTCCGGACAACCCTGAGAGACCGTTCGGAGATGTGAATAGGTGTGGCGCTAGCTGGCCCCGAACGCATACCGTTCGATATGCGCCTGCCCCGACGCTAATCGTCGCGAAGGAGTGATTCAGCCGAACACACATCGCCTCAAGTTCGTCGCGGTCACCTTGATTCGCAGCAACCGCCGGCGAACAACAGTATGCTGCACAGTCGTTCATCGGCCTCGACACGATCGTCATGCGCAGGCTGCCGGCGATCGAAATCGTCCACAGTTCTGAGCGATCTGACTCTGCCGATAAATGGCTGAGAGACATGAACGCAGGTGTTTGACATGCTGCATAGCCCAGCTGACTGCGCCGCAGCGCTCGTAGACGGCGTGAGCGCAGTGATCATCGGCGGCGGAGGATACGGCGAATGGCTGAGAGCAGCAAGCGATTCCATCCTGACTGCTGGGATCCCAGGTGATCAGCTCACGATCATCTGCGAAGCGGCCTATGAGTAACCCGACGCTGACGAGATCCAGGCGCTAATAGACTTGGGCGCAGACGTAGTGGGGCGGCGCGAACACAGATGCCAGGGACGCCGACGGCTGGACGCCGCCGCCTGCGCCAAGAACCTAGCTATCGTATCTGCACTTTTGTCTGCAGGCGCCGATGTGAACGCGAAAGACGACAATGGCTTGACTGCCCTAACATACGCAAGGAGTCATGGTCAGAGTAACGAGGTGATTGAGATGCTCCTAGCTGCAGGAGCTAAGGACTGAGCGCCCTCGGAGCTGCGTCTGTGCGCGTCCTGCGATGTCCGGCCGCCATCATCTGGCGGCCGGACAGGCATTGTCGTCGGCGAACGCGGCCCCGGAAGCGGTGCGACCTAGCGCCTACAGCCGCGTTCCAATAATCGTCTGAAGCTCGATATCGTGTCCCGCATATATCGTGATACGATCTGCCGGGACGTAGTCGCCGCGTCTAGCTACGGCTCTGACACCTCCGATGCTGATGCTGAACCAGGGCCCTTGTTTCTCAATGCAGATGGCATTCTCTCCGATATACTTCATGGGTTTGTCCTTGCTTGTGATGGACTCTCGCTTGCTGCCAGCTGGGCTGAATGACGTTTCGTAGTTTCCTCCTATGCAGTAGGCGTTGCAAAACAGGTAGAAGGTGACGTCTCCTATGGTAATGCGCATCTCTCGCGATGGTATTACGTTCGCGGCGCCCATGAAGATCTGCAGCCGCCAGTTGTCGGGGAAAGGCACCCCAGAGAACGTCATGGTCGCGTCTACGACAAACATATTGGTGGGCATGATCACGTTGCCAGTAAGCAATTTACCCTGCCTGATCGCCCAATCATCGGACATCTCCCAGCTATCCGGCACCTGCCAGTACTGCATCTGTGAGATGTCAACTGAGA
The DNA here is from genome assembly GCA_964478095.1 of uncultured Clostridia bacterium. GTDB lineage: Bacteria > Bacillota > DTU025 > DTU025 > DTU025 > UBA5389. Next base: position 5,368 of record CAYZHL010000084.1, read on the forward strand.
AAAACGTGTTGGAGCCCGGCGCTGGAGCCGATGCAAGGGCTGGTTCGGGGCTTCTGAGCGAGGGGGCTGTGGTCGTGGACTGCACGGGGGCCTGAGCTTTGGGGGCCTGGACGATCACCTTCGCCCAGAGCTCGTCTACTGCCCTGGTTCTGGGGATCTGTATTTCCTCGATCCAGATCACTTCGGCAGTCTCTACGCTCAGCACCTTGGCCATTATGAGAACGTACTCGCCGGAGAGGCTCATGGTTCCAGCGATCATGGTGTCTGCGTTGGCCATCTTGCCAAGACGCTGCACCGTCTTCATGTCCATCAGGCCGGAGGCCCCTTTCTCGATTTCCTGCAGTAAATCCATTAGGTGCTGCCGATCGACGACGGAAAAGGAGCGTTTGGCCCTAACTAGGTTGGAGGTAATCCTTTCGGCTACTAGTCGTCCAAACTGGTTGGTTGCGCCACCAAGTTCGACGAAGTCTGCGACCGCTAGTCTCTGTGTGCCATGTGCCTCCATGGCTGATGCGAGTATCAAGCTGATCTCATTCAGCGCCTGTTCATAGGCATGGGTGGTCGTTGAGAATACCAAAGTCAGCATTACCAGTGTCAGCGCCAAGGCAACGCATTTCAGCTCTCGAGAATGCATGGGCGTATCCCTCCATTGCTCCCCGGTGTATAGTGGTGCAGCAGTTCTCCATACGACAATATGCGCCCTCTAGCGAAGTTCCTGTACCTGTCGTGGTATGACCCGGGAATAACAGAGAATACGGACTCAGCCACGCCGAGTAGCCGAAATCCCTAGATACAGCGCGGTCTTTCGGCAATGGCCTTCGGACAATCGCGTGGCGCGTGATAGAGGAGCCGTAGCTGGGTTACGGAATACCCTCCCTGCGGCGCAGTAACCACTGCCCCCAGGGGGAGGGTATGCCGCGTCACAAATCGGCTATACCTGGCGTAGAAATTCACTCGTAAGGAGGTTCTGAGTGTGCAAGGCATACAGCAAGTCCTGCCGAAACCGGTAGTAATCGCCCTTGTCCTCACGATCGTGGTATGGTGTTATGGCCCGGTGTCGCTGGCGGCGCAGACGCCAGTCTACGGCGCCACTGGGGTGACCCCCGTCCAAGGCAATGATCTCGCAGCGGCAAGGAACGCTGCATATCGCAGCGGCGTCCAGATTGCGGTGTCTTCGGCGCTCACTGACCGTCTGGGTTTGTCCCTCAACCCTGTTCAGATCGCGAAGATCTACGAGGATCTTCAGCAAGTCGGCGGCATCAATGCGAGAATCATTTCTGAAGGTGTCCGTGAATCGCTGTATACCATTCAGTTGGAAGTATCCTTGGATGCCGCCAAGCTTGAACAGCAACTCACCTCGCTCGGCCTCGTCAGCATCCCGAGAGTGGTTATTCTCACGGAGGAATACCTCAATGGGAAACCCATCCATGTACACCCGGTAGCCTCTGCGTTGACGAGGACGCTATCTGAATCTGGCGTGAGAGTCATCGATCAAGCCTCGCTGGACGATCTGACACGTCGCGATACTGTTAGGGCGGCGTTTGCTGGTGACGCCCAGTCGGCCGTAGCCCTCGGGACTAGGTTCGGCGCAGACGTTCTCATAATCGCACAGGCTGATACCAAGCCAGGGGGACAGCTTGGCACGGCCAGATCTGCCCAGGCTACCGTGAGTATCAGGGGCGTATGGGTCGCCACTGCGGGTGTTGCATTCGACAACATCATCCGTGCCACAGGCGCCGACTTCTCATTTGACGGGGCGGGCGAAAGAGCTCTGGAAGCGGCAGGGCAGGACGCATCGACGTACGCTCTCAAGCGCATCAAGACGCCGAGAGCCACTCATGTGCAGCTGGTGGTCAGGAATGTTCCGACCCTTGAGAAGCTGAACGCGGTTCTGGCCCGCATCCTCGGCATACCTGGTGTCATATCCGCACAGATCGGCACTTACGATGCCTCGACAGCGATCATAGATATCGACACGATACTCTCGGTTCAGAACCTGTCTGCCGCGATGGATACTGGTTCCGGAATGCCGGCCATCACGAGGATAGAAAGCACTAGGCTGGAGGGGCAGTTGCCAACGATGTAGAACGGTTCGTGCCTCCAGCAAGGGCCCGACGATAGTGCAGGAGCAGCGAGCCCGCCAAACCAAGATCGTCTCCGCCTGCTGCCCGAGCGGGGGCGTATTTCTTCATATGATACGGTGCCCCGACCGGGCTAGCTCGGCTACGATTTGTTGGCGGCGCTGTGCGCTGTCAGTTCACCGAGAAAGGGAGAACGCTCATATGCAGAGGCGGTCAGTTCGCAAGTCATCCGTCATCCTGTTCCTACTTCTGCTCGCTCTGCTCTTGCATGCGCGGGGCCAGGCTGAGCAGGGATCGGATCCCGTCCCCGATTCCAACGGCATTTCGCTCACCCGCGTCGGTCGAGATTACCTTGACCTTACCGATGCCCCGGGCCATGGCCAGATCTGTGTCGACTCAGCGGAGAACATCTGGGTGATGGCGCGCGACAAGCCATGTATCTTCCGGTACTCCCTGAAGAAGGGCCTCGAGGAAGTCGTCCCGTTTGATACTCCTCGGTTGGGGGAGTCAGTCGTTCGGACAGGCATCCTGTGCGTCATTGGCGGTGACGTGTGTGCGCTTAAATATGTGGAGACGCCCGGCGATAGAGACAGGCTCTCCAAGAGATATGAGCTGTACCTCCTTAAGCCCAATGTCGCCCCCGTGTTCGTGCAATCGCTAACTGCATATAATCGCGAGGACCCGTTCAGTGGAATAGACCCTTATACCGTAGCGCTCAACTCGAGACATGTGTATACAACCGAAAGCCGGAAGAAAGGCATCGGTGATGAGTTGGAGGATTCGCCCTTTCTCGACACTTGCATATGGCGCACGGATAGGGCTTCAGGCGAGTTTGCGCAGACTACTACCCTGCCGCGTCTCGCGTCCAAACCCGTCCTTGCATGCGACGAGGATAACCTGTACCTCATCAAAGGAAACAGCGGCCTGCGGGTGTTCGATGCAGCTACCCTGGCCGAGACGAAGAGATACGCAATACCGAGCCAGCACATTGGGGACGTGACCATGTTGGTCAGGGCGCAGGATGGGCTGTATGCCGGCAACTCCAAAGGGCAGATAGGCCTTCTGTCCACTAACAAACAAGGAGTTGTCAGATACAGCTCGCCGGTGGTGAGAACCGGAAAGGTCAGCGACATGCACAGTTTCTACCCGTGCGGCGGAGGTTTTGTCGCGCTGGGGAGCGATGCGCGTACCGGCGGCCTCGTCAACGCCTATTACTTCCCGCGATCAGCCGGCACGGCCAGACCCCTTCACAGAGTGGATCTACCTCTAGATGTTGTGTATGATACGGGCTTGGTCGCAGCCTACGGCGACACAGTGTGCTTAAGCTGCGGCGGCGATCTGAAGATCGTCAAGAATGGCCAGTTCGTGGCAGCAATCGACGCCAAGGGAGCGCCGAGCCGAATCTCAATTAACCAAGACGGGATTGTCGCGTACATCTACGATGAGGGGCAGGACTCGCTCATTGCAACCGTGGATGGGGCCACGACTCGCGCCTATCGGGTGCCCCAGAGCCTCAGAGGTATTGGGTGGACCAGTGCGAAAACCATATTCGCCGACGTGGCAGCTGACAACGATGGGGCATTCCTGGTCCGGACCAGCGGCAAGCACACTCAGACGCTTCGGTTCAACCCGAAAAATGGGGAGTTCACAGCGGTGTTTGCGATCGAAGATCCGCAGACTACCTTCAGCGACACGGCTGTTCTGCCCAACGGCGATATCGTGCTCGCCTCAAGCTATGAGATACAGATCCGCGATCGAGACGGGAACGTTGTGGCGGAGGACTCCGAGTCTTTGTACCAGTACGGTGAGATTAAATGTGTCGCCTATTCGAGCCGCGCAGACAAGATACTCGCGGTTTGCGACAATGTCGGGCTGGTGGCGTTTGAGCCGTCTACCCTCGACGTGGCGCTCGCCGTCGAGCATCCTGATCTTGCGAGCATGTGCAGTATCGCAGTCGGTGCAAATGGCGAGCTCTACGTGGCTAGAAGGACGCATCCCTGCGGCGTGTTCATGGTATCGGGGATCAATGATCTGTTGGACCAGGCCGTTCGGCAGTAGTCCAGACTATAGCCAACCAAACCCAAAGTGAAAAGAACCTGTCCCGAGGGCGTACGTACGA
>CAYZHL010000085.1:0-1796 GCA_964478095.1 uncultured Clostridia bacterium
CCTTTGCCGCCCGGATATCCCGCGTCGGCCAGCAGCTTCTTGGCAACTGCGAGGTTCTCCTTGATGTAGTCGTTTCCGCCCACGGTGCGGAAGTCGGCGCCGGGCTTGCCGTCAGCCAAACCGAATGGGACATACGCTAGTGCAGGCTTCTGGCCTCCCCTGGTCACGCGATCGATCAGCATCTGGCGGTCGATAGCCATGGCGAGAGCCTTGCGCACCTTGGCGTCATCGAGAGGCTTCTTGGTGACGTTGAACATGTAGTAGTAGGTGCCGATGTACGGCGTGCGGAACAGAGAGCCTTCCTTCTCAAGGCGAGGAATCTCCGACACCGGCGGATCGTCGAACCAGTCGAGCTGGCCCGTCTCGAACATCGATAGAGCCGTCTGGCGGTTGTCGATGAGGTAAAGCACGAGCTTATCGAGTTTGACCTTGTCGCGCTGCCAGTAGTTGTCATTGGGTACTAGCTCCATCACAGCGCTGTGTTCCCACTTTACTACCTTGAACGGCCCGTTTCCGACGTAGGTCTTGATATCCTGGAACCAGCCCTCAGGGTTCTTCTCCACGATCTTGCGGTTCACAGGCATCAGTGTGGGGAAGTTGCACAGCTGCAGGAAGTAAGTGGTCGGGTTTTCCAGCACTACTTCGAGTGTATAGTCGTCAAGAGCCCTGACGCCCACCTTGGAAGCGTCCTTAATGGCGCCCTCGTTGTAGGCCTGCCCGTTCTTGAGATACCAGAGCTGCGTAGCGTACTCGGACGCAGTCTCCGGAGCTAGCGCGCGCTTCCACGACCACTCGAAATCATGGGCGGTCAGCGGATCGCCATTGGACCACTTGGTCTTGCGAAGCTTGAACACATAGGTCTTGCCGTCTTTGCTAACAGTCCAGCTCTCAGCGATTGCCGGCTGGGGAACGTTATTCCCGTCCATTCTGGTAAGGCCCTCGAAGCAGTTCAGCTCGATAATGGCCTCAGGAATTCCGGTAGATTTCGCCGGGTCGAGCGTCTCAGGCTCGGTTCCCACGTTGAAGCTGAGCTCCTGCTTCTTGGCGAGTGTCTCCGCAGCGAAGCCTGCCGACGTAATCATCAGCAGCGCCACGAAGCATGCGAGTATTGACATGAGTCTTCGCATACAAACTTGCCTCCCTCTGTCTTTAATGGTCCGTCGTTGCCCACAGATCCAGACAAGCGAATGCTTGTTCGCCTCGGATTTGGACTCATCTGAACCTGGGGGAGTCCATAGTATGTTTTCTATTCTCCTTACCATGTCGGATTCCTGCTGAGTGCGGCCTGCAATTGCGGGGCCATTCTGTGGGAATCATTACTGGGCAGAACCAAATACGGATATCCAGCATGAAAGGCTGTGGTGTTTGTGCGCTTCGCCAGTGCGAGCGCCCTGTGGGCTCTAGCAGCTGCAGCGGCCAGCGGCGTGGCAATGGCCTTCCAGGGCGCCGTGAATGCAACCGCGGCAAAGGCCATTGGGCTTTGGGAGACAACCTTCGTGGTGCTGGCCTCAGGCACTGCGCTTACAGGCGCCGGACTGGCTCTGAGGCTCAGCCAGGGAGGCCTCGCACGCCTTGGCGCGGCGCCATGGTGGAGCCTGCTGGGCGGGCCTGTAGGGCCGATCATCACGGCGGCCGTGGCATACGGAATACGTAAGGCAGGCGCTGTGGGCGCAACCACCGCCATAATAGTAGGTCAGATCGGCATGGCCGCGCTCATCGACCACATGGGTTGGCTAGGCATAGAGCGCATCGCTTTCAGCCCGCTGAAGCTGCTGGGCATTGCATTGCTCGCGGTC
>CAYZHL010000085.1:1806-4946 GCA_964478095.1 uncultured Clostridia bacterium
GCCCTCATGGCGCGCACGTCACCGTGCGCCCATCCTCGACACGACCCTGGCTCCCATCTCGTTAGCCCGGGCCAGGCTGGCGGCTAACCCCGCCCCGCGGGAGTATTCGAGCACGAACCCGGCATCAAAGGCGTCGCCTGCGCCGGTGGTATCGACTACACGAGTGGGCACTGCCGCGAATCGCACGGCAGCCACGAGGCCCTTTTCGCCCGTCGAGATCCCAGCCGTTCCCGTCCCCGACCATTGGCGTGCCATGCCCAGGCATCCGCCGGCGCCCAGCTTAAGCGCGACCACCGGGAAGTAGTCGAGCAGGCAGGACGCGATACCTTCAGGCTGCTCCAGTCCTGTCATGGCACGCCCTTCGTCCAGATTAGGAAGGATCACCGCGGCTCCTTCGCACAGATCCAGAAAAGCCTCTCTGCCCAGGGTCTGAATGAATGAGTACGCTGCAGGATCTACCGATACAGGAACCCCCGCTTCCCGGGCCATGTCAATACAGTATCGCGCGGCCTTGGCCGGCGCCTCCTCCAGGAACACGTATCCCGAAACATGCAGCCATTCGGCGCCGGCCACCACATCTTCCGGAATGTCGTCCACCGAAAGGCGCGCGTTGGCCCGTCGGTCGCACACCATGTCGCGTTCGCCGTCGACTGCCACGATCACCCCCACCCGGCCGGTGCCGTAATCCGGGTCTGGATCGAACACAAGATACGGGCACACACCTTCATGCTCCAAGTCGGCGAAGAGCGCTCGCCCCAGGAAGTCGTCGCCCACCCTGCCTATCAAGCCTGATTTGCGCCCGTGGCGCGCGATCCATACGGCGAAATTGGCCGCCGACCCGCCTGCAGCCAACTCCACTCGTCCTTGAGTGTCAGTGCGCGGATTCCGTCTATCGGGTACCTGGAAGTACGCGTCTACCATCAAGTCTCCAAGGCTCACAATCATGGAAGCTCAGACTCCTCTACAAGCACACAAAGGATTCTAGCCCTGTTCGACGAACGTCATCTCCCGGAGGTGATCGGCATTGGACAGTGTCACAGTGTTCGAGGCCTTGAGGGGTATCGCAACCCCCGGGCTTGATAGGGTGATCAAAGTCATAACCGATCTGGGCTCGACAACATTCTACATGATTGTGATACCGATACTCTACTGGTGCATCAGTAAGTCACTGGGGTTTGGCTTGGCCATGATCCTGTCGATTTCGAACTACATCAACGTGGGGATCAAGTTCATCGTGTGCCGGCCGAGGCCCTATGTCGCCTTTCCCCACCTTGACGCGCCCGAATACCTGAAACTGACTGGGACGGGATACTCATTCCCCAGCGGGCATGCTCAAGTTACGTCCACATTCTGGACCTACTTGGCCCGCACTGTCCGGCGGAATTGGGCTACCGTCGTCGGAATCACTGTGGTTGTAGTAGTGGCTTTCACGCGGGTCTATGCCACGGTCCACTACCCTACCGATGTCCTGGTCGGAGCGCCGCTGGGCCTGGCCATCGCGCTCGCATACTCGGAAATCGAACGACGCCTGCGCGTGTCGAGCACGGAAGGCAGAAGCCGAGTCGGCCTCCAACTAGCTGTCTCCATCGTACTGCCGGGGCTCGCTTTCGCATTGTCCGCATCCCGAAACCCTGCGTTCACTGAGGAAGTAGCTCAGGTGCTGGGCTTCCTAGCAGGAGCGGGAGTCGGGTACACCCTCGAGAATGCGTACGTCAAATATGATGTTCGCGCCGGCCTGCCAGTTCAAGTCGTCAAAGTGATCCTGGGCATGGCCGGGCTGATGGGGGTCAGGTATGGGCTGAAGGCACTCTTTCCGCAGGCAGCGCTGTGGAATATGCTTCGCTACACGGCAGTGGCTATCTGGGCTACGCTGGGAGCGCCGTTCGTCTTCAAAACGCTGTTCGGTCGGAAGGCACCGGCGCAGGCGGAGAGGCGCCGACCGGGGTCTTTCTGAAGGGCCCTTATGCAGGTATTTCGGAAAACCCGTGTCTAGCTGGGAGCCAACGGGCCTGTAAGGAAACTGCCCGGTTTTCTGCGAAGGCTGTTCAGAAAGTGCCCGGTTTTGACGGCTCGGGAAGTATTCCAAGCGAATATGGGTGTTTATAGGTGACGGAATTTCGTCTGAGGGGCGTTCAAGGGGCGATCTGGGAGACATGTGCAGGCACCCATATTACGTAAGTCGCTTCTGCCTGCGGATTTGCTGGGCGGCTAGCTCCAGAAAAAGGAGGTGCCGTTGCCGGCGCGAATTCAGATAACTCGTACCCGTCAAACCAGGCAGGATCTGAACAGGCTGCCTCAAGAACCTGTTCAGAAACGAACAGGGCGCCTCGGGGCCCCGATCAGGCGGAGGCAGATGCCCTAAAGTGCCAGACGCACTGCCCGCTCCAGTTGCGCGCGGGTCATGGCGCCCACGCGCAGATCGCGCACTATGCCCTGCGCATCGATGACGAATGTGGTTGGAACTGCAGTGATGTCATATAGACGCGCAAGCTCGCCCCGCGGATCGGCGATCACCGGCAGGTCAAGCTTGCGCGCTTCCATATGCGAAAGCACCGCCTCCGGCGCCTGACACACAGCAACCGTCAAGATCCTCGCACTCTCGAACCCTTCGGCGTACATCTCCGCCAGAACCGATATGTGGGCAAGGCTGGCGCCTGACGCGGCGCTGAAGAAAACCAGCAGCGTTACACCGCCCGCGCAATCCCCGCAATCCCCAGAACCCCCGCAACCCCCGAGGCGCACGCGCTCCCCGCCGGCCGTCTTGCAGTCAATCCCAGGGGCAGGATATCCAGGCGACGGTCGCTCCGGCAATGCCCCGGGCTTGGCAGGGGACCCCCCTGGCGACTCGCCCGGCGATTCCGCGGGCGGCTCTCCAGGCGGCCGCGCGGGCCCGGGAATCGCCCCGCCTGCCCAGGCCGCGATGAGAGCTCCGATGAGGAGTCCCGCCAAGACTATGGCAATCGCGATCCCAAGCGCCCTCCGAAATTCGGTCGGCGGCCAGACTACTGCGCGCATCACACTCGCGCTGCGCATGCCACGTGCAGCGCGGACACGTGTGGCACCCGTCCGATCAGCCGAAGGACACATCCAGCCCAGAGTCCGCACTCTCGCCTTGTGTTTCGCCGCGCTTGGAACCATGA
>CAYZHL010000085.1:4956-9524 GCA_964478095.1 uncultured Clostridia bacterium
CGCTACAGCACTTTGCTCAAAAACGCCTGTGTTCTGGGGTTTTGAGGCTTGCTCAGCACCTGCTCGGGCGTGCCCTCCTCAACAATCACGCCCTCATCCATGAACAGGACCCTGTCGCCCACCTCGCGCGCGAAACCCATCTCATGGGTGACCACTACCATGGTCATGCCCTCCTCGGCGAGTTTGCGGATGACGTCCAGCACCTCGCCGATCATCTCCGGGTCCAGCGCAGATGTGGCCTCATCGAACAGCATCGCCATGGGCTTCATCGCAAGTGCCCTGGCAATGGCCACACGCTGCTGCTGCCCACCCGATAGCTCCGACGGGTAGCCATTCTCTTTCTCGGCGATTCCTACTTTCTTCAGCAAATCCCTGGCAGTCTGTTTCGCCTCTTCCAGCGACACGCCGCGCACCTTCATCGGCCCGAGTGTGATATTGTCAATCACGCTCATGTGAGGGAACAGGTTGAACCTCTGGAACACCATGCCCATCTCACGCCGCACTTCGTTCACGTTGACGTGCGGATCAGTGATGCAGTGCCCACGGAAGAACACCTGGCCGGCGGTGGGTTTCTCCAGCAGGTTGAGGCATCGCAGGAATGTGCTCTTGCCGGAGCCGGAAGGCCCGATGACCACTACTACTTCGTGCGGCTTGATGGCCACATCGATCCCGCGCAGCACGTGGTTGCTGCCGAAAGACTTCTGGAGCCCGACAGTCCTAATCAACGACCCTCAACCTCCTCTCAGACCAACTCACCAGCCTGGATATTGCCAGAGTCATCGCCAGGTAAATCAGCGCCACAACCATGTACACCTCAAAAGGCCTGAACGTGCGGGTAATCACCACTTGCCCTTTGCGGAGCAGCTCTTCCAGGGCTATGACCGACACTAAGGACGAGTCCTTCAGCATGGCGATGAACTCGTTCCCCAGAGGGGGTATTATCCGCCTCAGGGCCTGTGGGAAGATGATGTACCTCATGGACTGGGAATAGGTCAGCCCCAGCGACCGCGCCGCCTCCATCTGCCCACGGTCCACCGACTGTATGCCGGCTCGGACGATCTCTGCGATGTATGCCCCGCTGTTCACGCCCATGGCGGTGATTGCGGCAACGAAAGGAGGCACAGGGCGGCCGATCAGCGTAGGTAGGCCGAAATACACAAGGAACAGCTGCACCAGGAGCGGAGTGCCTCTGATGAAATCAACGTAAACGCCGGTGACGATTCGCGCCGCGCGACCGCCGCCCACCCGGGCGATTCCGGCGAACGATCCGATTACAAGGCCGATCGCCACCGCGATGACTGCGAGTTCAATGGTCAAGCGCGTGCCCAGAAGCAGCGCGGGTATGATGCCCGGGATTATCGAAAAGTCCAGCGCCACATCGATTCCTCCATCGTGTCGCATCTCATGAAGACTGGCCACCGGCGGTTCCTACGCCGCCGTGGCCAGCCCATGGTGAATCAACTTCGATACCTCAATGGCCCGCGTCAGTTCTGCCCGAACCAATTAGCGTATATCTTGTCATACTCCCCGGAAGCCTTGAGAGACGCCAACGCGCGGTTGATCTTCTTGATGAGGTCGGTGTTATTCTTGCGAATGGCAATACCGTAGTACTCCATTGTGAAGGGCTCGCCGAACTTGATGTCCTTGTACTCTTTGGCGATCTCGGCCGCAACCGCCAGGTCGATTATGCAGGCCGCGACGCCCCCGTTTCGGACTTCCTGAATCGCATCGGGCGCCATGTTGAACCGCTTGACCGTCGCGCCCTTGATCTCCGATGCTGCAAGGTCGCCGGTGGTGCCGATCTGAACCGAGATCTTCTTGCCTTCAAGCTCCTCCACAGCCTGGATTGAGGAGTCCTTGGCCCGAGTCACTATGACCTGCCCGGCTGAGAAATACGGATCCGAAAAAGCCACGGCCTTAAGGCGTTCGTCGGTAATGGTCATCGCCGACATGATGCAGTCGTAGTTGGCGGTGAGCAGGCCCGGAATCAGGCCGTCCCAGGCAGTGTTCACGATCTGAACTTCCATGCCCGCAGCTGCGCCCACGGCGCGAATTAGGTCGATGTCGAACCCGAGGTAAGCTCCGGTTTTCTCGTCCTGGAACTCAAAAGGCGGAAAATCGGCGCTCGTGCCAACCTTCAGAATAGGTTTCGCTCCAACGGCAGCAGTAGTTCCGATAACAAGAGTAAGTGCCATGCACAAAAGGAACACGGAGGAAAGTCTTCTCACTACACACAGCCCCCTTCGAATCTTGTTACGCTGTTACTGCATGAGTATACTCTGGGCGCGCACCACTGTCAACGAGCACATTTCACAGACATTCTACACTATACAGGGGTTACAGGCAAATTCACCTAGCCTTATGCTGGGAAACAGCGCGATCCATCATCTTCCTGATGCGCCGCTCCACCCCTTCGGGCAGCGGCTTAACCGCCACCCGAACCGCTCGGTCATCATGATCGAATTCGCCTGGCACACGCCGCTTAGCACCACGCGTCCCCATGCCCAAAGCAGCCGCTTCGCCATCAGCCTCTGCGCCGGCGCCAAAGCCCGCACCAGCAGCAGCGGCAGCGTCCAGGCCGGCGCCGATCCCCATGCCGACCTCGTCTTCTTGCCCGAAGCTCCCGGCCCACTGGGCCCATACGGGCGGCCGAACCGGCACGTACGGTTCCCTCTCCAGCAGGTCGTGCAGGATGACCAGCGCGGTCTCCTTGTCGGGAATGCGGCCGCGCGGAGTTGCGTCCGGATCGTGCTGGGCATACGGCGGGATGGGAGAGCCCACGCAGGACGGGCAGCCATCCTCGCACGAGCAGTTCTCAATGAGGTTCAGGCAGGCCTCCATGACCTCCTCGATCATGCGGTAGGACTTGTCCGCCAACCCCACGCCCCCGGGATGCCGGTCATATATGAACAGCGTCGGCACGCCGGTGTTGGCTGAGTCCACCGCGGCGCCGATGTCCATCGGGTCGCACATCGCGAACAGCGGAATCACTGCCGATGCCGCGTTTCCGATGCCTATGAGCCCCTCTGTAGCGATGCGTCCGAACCCGGCCGCAAGCCGCGCGGCGCTCTCAGGCAGCTCCAGCCAGGCAGCGGCCGTAGCCAGTTCATGCTGGGGTAGGCTTACCTTGCCGAAGCCGATACTATCGCGCTCGTAGAACTTGATCTTGCGGAACATGTAGGTGAGGTTCGTCACAGTGACATCGCCGAAGCCCACCTGACTTCGGCGCCACTGTTTGCTCTGCTCCTCCGCATCTATCTGGACTTTCGTCTCGGTCACCGACTGAGTGAAATAGTCTACATCGGCCGTGTGAATGTAGGCGACTTTCTCAGTGAGGTTGAGATCCGAAACTAGGAAAGTCTCCCCCTCATGCATGTACACGGCTTCCGGATGCACTTGCTCGAACGCGGAAAGCTCATCTATCGTGCCTATGACCCGGTTCCCGGTTTCCGATGATGTATCGACTATCGTATACGTGTTCTCTGCCATGTTCCGAAGCTTGACATCGCTTGCGGGAAACCCTCGCCCCGCCCACCGCCAGCCGCGCCGGGTGCGGATCACTTCACCGCGTTCCTCTAGGATAGCGATGAGCGCAGGCGCATACTCCCCGAACGCCTCCAGCTCCGCCGCGGTCACCGGCAGTTCGACTGAGGCGGCGCGCAGATGGCCTGCGAGGATATACGGGTTTGCTGCGTTGATGATAGCGTTCTCGGGCGACCGGTCGAAGAAGTACTCCGGGCGCCTCATGAGGTATTGATCGATTGGGAGATCGTGCGCAATGAACACCGCGAGCGACTCTTCGCCCTTGCGTCCGGCCCGCCCCGCCTGCTGCCAGGTTGACGCAATGGTGCCCGGGTAGCCCACAATCAAGCTCACGTCCAGAGAGCCGATGTCGATTCCCAGCTCCAGAGCGTTAGTGCTTACGACCCCGAGCAGTTCTCCTGCGAACAGCTGCCTCTCAATCTCCCGCCGCTCGCTGGGCAGATACCCGCCGCGGTAGGGTTTGATCTTGCCCGCCAACGACGGGGCCTGCCTTCGCAGGCTCTCCACTGCGTACTTGTAGATCAGCTCGGCCACGACCCGAGCACGCACAAAAGTGATAGTCGGTATTCCCAACATAATGAGCTGCACCAGAAGACGCTCCGCCTCGCTGTTCGAGCTTCGCCGCTCCATGCTCCCGTCAAGCCGCGGGGGGTTCCAGAACATGAACTTGCGGGCGCCGCGCGGCGCGCCGTCGTTGTCGACGACCTGCATAGGCTTTCCGCATATGCCCGAAGCCAGCTCGCCCGGGTTTGCGATAGTCGCGGAGCAGCAGATGAATGTGGGGTCCGACCCGTAGTGAGCGCACACCCGCCTGAGGCGCCTGATTACATTGGCCACGTTGGAACCGAAAACGCCCCTATAGGCGTGTATTTCATCTATAACCACGTACCGCAGGCCGGCGAAGAACCGTCGCCAGCTTGGATGGGACGGCAGTATGCCCTGGTGGAGCATGTCGGGATTGGTGAGAATGACATTGGCCTGCTCCCGCAGTTGCCGACGCGTGGAGTCGGGAGTATCGCCATCGT
>CAYZHL010000086.1:0-4747 GCA_964478095.1 uncultured Clostridia bacterium
TGGCCGAACCTGTACCCTGTGGGCCAGGGTTTCCGAGCAACCTGGGTCAACCGACACAGGAGGACCAAAAAAGGTGTCCCGTAGGGCACAGGAGGCGATCCCCGACGATCTCGCTCGCCCCGGGGTCCATGCCCCTCGTTTCCGCCTACGCCTTCTAGCTGGGGTTCTGGCAACCCGTGATTCCGCCCGGCGCAACCGCCGCCGAAGGGCTGGCCGAACCTGTACCCTGTGGGCCAGGGTTTCCGAGCAACCTGGGTCAACCGACTCAGGAGGACCAAAAAAGGTGTCCCGTAGGGCACAGGCTCCGGTCGACGGCCATACCACTCGCATGAGTTCCGGGAAACCGCGTCGCGAGAAACGGGCGCCGCAGCCGGCAAGGAGCCATTTACTGGGCTCCTAGGCTGCGGCGCCCGCCGAGAGAAAACCGTCGAACAGGACGTGCATGAAAACGACTGCCCAAGTGCGATATGCTGCGACCGCGGTCCAGGCGGTCTAGACCGTTCCGGCGGCCATGGGGCCAGGGCCCACAATCGACTCCAAGGCGAACTCTGCGGCCACCAGCCCGGTCTGCCTGAAATGCTCTGCCGTGTGAGGATGACAGGTGAAGACGAGCACCTGGCAGATGTCAGACAGCTCCGCGAGCACACGTGCCGCCGCGCCTTGACGCACTGGGTCGAAGTTCACGAGCGCGTCGTCCACCATGACAGGCATGGGTTCGGCGTGTGCGCAGTATTCGCGCACCAACCCACACCTCACGGCCAGATAGAGCTGCTGCTCGGTGCCGCAGCTCAGCCTGGTGTGCGAATGAACCCGGCCATTCGAGGCTGCCACGTCAAGCGACTCCAATCCGGCCACGCGAGCAATGACACGCGGCCAGCGTCCCCCGGTCATTCTGCACAGCGCAGCTGAAGCGTCCTGCAACACCTGGGGCTGACGTTCGCGCTCATACTTCTCACACGCGCTGTTCACCAGATCCAAACACACACAATAGGCCGCCCACTCCCGGACTAGGGCGCCTAACTCGCCCTGCACACCCGCGCGTTCTGCCCCGACGCGCGCAAGCTCGTCGCGGTTTTCCAGTATGGCCCTGGACTGTGCGAGCGACCCAAGCTCTCTGTCCAGCTCCCCGGCCTTGGCTTCACAGGCCTCTGCGCGCCTGTGAACTCCCTCCAGCTCGGCCCGAATCTCAGCTGCAGTGTGGGACGAATGGTCGGCCCGCGCCCTGGCCCGGTCGGTAGCAGGAAAGACCGAGTCAAACTGGGCCTTGAGATCCTCCACCTGTTCAGCCAAGCGTCTGCGCTGCTCTACTAGATCCTGCGCCTCGGCGCTCAGCCTAACCAGACCGTCCACTGCAGCCTGGTGACTACCATGGCCTAGAGCCTTTCTGATCCTGCCTTCTTCAGCCTCGCCATGTCGCCCGGCCTCACTGCCTGGTTCGTCCTCGCCGCCCCGCCTGGCCCCATTGCCTTGTTCAGCCCGGCCATCCCGCCCGGCCTCACCGCCCGGTTCGGCTTCCGCGTCTGGCTGGGCTCCGCTTCCGGACGACATCCCGAGCGCCGCCAGCACCATGTCCACAGCTTCCTCGTATTCCCGCGCGCGATCTCGCGCCGTCTCCACCCGCCGCTCCGCCTGAGCTAGCCGTTCGCGAGCGTCCTTGGCCTTGCGAATCAGTTCGATTGTCTGCAACGCCCCGTCATGACTGAAATCGGGATCAATGCCCCTGGCCCCAAGCCACCTGCGCCACTCGTACAAATCTGCCTCCAGAGCCATGCGGGCCTTGGCCAGCGCCTCGCGGGCAGCATCCCGATCCTTCTCGGCCCGCTTGTGCTCCTTCTCGGCCTCTTCCAGATCCCGCGCCATGCGGGCCAGAGCGTCCCAGTCAACCAGATCCTGCCTGGCCCGCTCAATCAGCGCAGCCAGGGCCACCTCATCCGATTTGCCCGAATCAGCCCCGCCCCGGTGTTCCTTATCCGCCTTACCCGAATCAGCCCCGCCCCGGTGTTCCTTATCTGCCTTACCCGAATCAGCCCCGCCTCGGTCTTCCTTTTCCGTCTGCCCCAACTCCGCTTTCGCGGCTTCCAATTCTTCGCTGGCCCTTCGGTGCGCCGCAGCCAGCTGCTCCTCGTGCTCGCGCGCCTGCTTGGCACGCTCCTGCGATGCCTTGGCTACCGAATCGGCAGTTCCGGCCCGACGCACGGCGTTTCGGGCAACTACCGTGGCTGCGACGGCCCCAACCGCCATTAGCAGCAACGCAGCCCAGGCGGGCCGGTGCACAGACGCCAGTATCGAACCCACGCCGATCAGGGTGGGCGCCAGCCAGACCTGCGCGAAGCTTCGCGCCTGCGCTGCAGCCTCAGCGCGCTCAGCAGCCTCGCGCGAAAGGTCGCAGGATCGTTCCCCGGCAGCTTCAGCCCTGGAGGCAGCCCCAGCCACTGACAGGAGAAGTGACTGGCACCTGCCTATGCGCTCTATCCTAGATTCAATAGCCGCCCGATCGGGGTAGTCCGGTCTGCGGTTTCGCCCCAGCTCCTCCACAAGCCGGTCATGCTGGCGCATGGCGACTTGTGCCGCCTGTTCGCGGGCTGAAAGCACCTCCTGCGCGCGTTCCACAGCGCTGGCCAGCGCATCCCGGTTCTTGCGCCACTGGCGCACCGTCTCGTCCACACCGGGAGACGTGTCGAACGCGGCCGCCGCGCTTTCGTCCCAGCCGGTTCCCAACTCTCCCAGGAGCCTCCGATGATCGGCGCGCATCGCGTCCGCCTCTGCCCGAAGCGCGGGAATCGACGCGGCTACGCTCAAGTAGGCGTCCAGCTTGAGCTCAAGTTCGCGAATCGCATCCGCCTGCCCGAGCAGCTTGCTGCTGCTCGGATCTTCCGGGCCCAGCCTACCCTGGGCCGCCGTCGCCTGGCATAACCGCTCCCATACTAGCCTGGTCGATTCCAGGCTGGCATACCACTGCTCGGCTGCCCTCGCCTCGCGCAAAGACGCCTGCACCTCATCACGCGCGGCCTGGCACTGCTCGATGGCGTGGATCAGACGCGCATGCTCCAAAGGGTCGCGGGCCAGGTCGGAAATGCGCCTGTCCAGCTGGTCGGCTTCTGCAAGCGCCGCGTTTATCAACGGCGTGCGGCCTCTCGGCTTGTAGAGCGAATCGCACTTCGACTCCAGCTTCTTGCGGGCCTCCGGCAGCGACCGCGTACCCAGCCCGGCGCCGGCGCTGTAGATCCTGGCACGCACTTCGTCGGATCCGAGCGACGACAGCGCCGCCAGCTCGGCCAGGCCAAACGCAAAAACGTTGCTGTACAAAGCCTTCGACATATTGCCCACCGCCGCCGCCGGCTGACGCGACTGCCCGCGCTCAGCATACCGAACTATCCGGTCCACGCGACCGTCGAGCATTTCCACCTCGAGGCTCCCGCCGTGCCGTCCCCCTCGCTCTGGGGCGTAGAAGTCGCGCGACGTCTCACCCTCGAAACCGAACAAAGCGCCGCGGATGAACGACATCAACGTGGTCTTGCCGGCCTCGTTGGGGCCGGTGAACAGCACAACGCCCTGGTTGCCGCTGCGATCCCCGCGCCCAATCACAATGCACCGGTCATGAAACACTCCGAATCCGTCGATGAAGATCTCGCGTATGCGCATGGCCTATGAATCAGCCTCCCCAAGGAGCAGGTCGAGCGCAAGCGATTCCGCCCTCGCAATGATCTGCAGCATCTCCTCGTCGCTAAGCTCCCGAACCAACCGCGTCAGGCCGCGACCTGCACGACTGCCGAGCCTCTGCTCAAGCGCCCCTCGAACCGTCGCCAGACGAGCTGGGTCGGATCGCGTCTCGTCTGCCAGGCATAGCAGGTCGGATATGAGGCTGCCTCCGGCCTTGAGCGCTTCCCTGTCCACATCGGGGCCGGTCAAGTCCTGCACACACTCAATCCAGTCGAACCTGTCGCCGGGCGGCGAGGCCTCGCGTGCGGCAGCCAAAAGCGCCTCGGGCCCGTCCACAGCCAGCTCACGATGGACCTGCCCGCGCCCGAGCAAGCGCACTCGGAAGGCGCAGGACCGCATGTTGCTCGACATCGCCAGGCGCGCTACCCCATCCCGGATCTCGTCAATCACCTGATCAACAGTGGACATTCCGTCAATCATGACGTCCAGAACATGCCAGCGTATGACATCGGTGGGCACAAACCTCATCTCCACGCGCCCGCCTCCCGCCCCGCCCCCGCCCCCGCAGTGGCCGCCGCCGCCAGCCACGCGGACCACAAAGCACCCGTGCTCGCCCGTCTCGCGCGGATTTCTCCCCTGCGCACACCCGGAGTACACTATGGCTGGGCTTTCGGCACGCAGAATCCGCGGCTCATGCACGTGCCCGAGCGCCCAGTAGTCGATGCCCGAAGCCTCAAGGTCAGCCAACGTACAGGGCGCATAGTTGGCGTGCCGCGTATCGCCGCCGACATTGCAGTGGAGAACGCCCACGGTGAACGGATCCCCCGGATCTTTCCGGAACGCAAGCGACAGATTGTCAGCTACCGACGGTTGCGGATAGCTGATCCCGCTGACCCGTGCCACTTCGCGACCGTCTACGACAACCGGATATGTAGAAACCTCGGGGCCGAAGAAATGGACCTCGTCCGGCCAGCTGAAGGCGGACCGCCATCCGGATAGACTGTCGTGGTTGCCGAACGCGACGTACGTATGCACACCGCGTTCGGCCAGCTCACCGAGGACCATCCGCAGCTCGTGCTGCGCCCTC
>CAYZHL010000086.1:4757-9469 GCA_964478095.1 uncultured Clostridia bacterium
TATCGAATACATCGCCGGACAGCACTAGGAAGTCCGCCCCCTCCTCGATGCACATCCGTGCAATTGCCGCAAGCGACGCCTTCGCGGCGCTGGCAAAAGCCTCCGCGACCTCCGGCGAGTCGAGCCTCATAGAGGAAAAAGGCGAATCGAGGTGGACGTCGGCCGCGTGGACGAAGCAAAACCCAGTCGATCCAGCGGATTTGCTCAAAGACAAAACCCCCTCGACGACGATTATTCGCGTCTAGGAGGGGGTTGACCTTCCGATTCTGGTGCGCCCGCATCTTCGGGGCATTTCAGGCAATCACGGCCATTTCACAGACTTCGGGCCATCTTGAGCAGCAGCTCAGGATCTACATCGCCCACAAGCAAGTATCGTATGCCGTTGCGCTCCCACTCGATGGCATGGCCCACACGCGGA
This sequence comes from uncultured Clostridia bacterium, assembly GCA_964478095.1. Taxonomy (GTDB): domain Bacteria; phylum Bacillota; class DTU025; order DTU025; family DTU025; genus UBA5389. The sequence goes on from CAYZHL010000086.1 coordinate 5,176, forward strand.
GCAGATGCTCGCCGGGCCCACCACGGGACCGCCCGCTGGTAGAAGGTGATCGTACCCAGGCCGTCGCTGTATATCAGCTGAGCCACCGGCGCCATGCGCGCCATCAGCCGCAGCCTCCCGGGGCCCGACTCCCCCGGATCGCCAATCGCCTGAGCCGGCCTCAAGGCAACGAGCCGGTAGCCTTCAGGTGCCCATGCGGGCAGTGCTACCACGAACCCGGCCGTCCTCGATACCTCACCCAGCGACATTCTCGGCCCTATGCAGGGTAACGCTTCATCCGACGACAGCGCTGCGCGCGCCGCTTGCACTATATGCTGGTGCGGCAACTCAAACGAGATCCGTTCAACCTCCCACAGCCAGATCAAGTCGCCGCGGTAGTTGCGGTCTTCCACTCGAAGGGCGGTGCCGGTATGAAGGTCCACCCATACCGTCCTGCGCACATTGCCCGGCCATTTCGGCTCGATCCGCAGTTCGATCGTCTCGCGTCCTGCAACGGCGGCGCCCCGGCCTGCCATGAATGTGTAGTTTTCTGACAAGAGCACAGAATCGTAGTGCAAGGGTTCGGCCAGCGATGCAAGCGCCTGCATGCGCGGGGCGCCTAAGGGAGGCGAAATCGTATCCGCGGCCGAGCCGGAGGAGGCCGCATTCAGGGGCGTTCTGTAGAAAACTCGCATCCCATCGGCCAGGGCGACACTGGTGATGTACCCGGACGCGCGTATGCTGTAGACAGTAATACCGTCGGCGCGGGCTGCATCCACCCACACCTCGGCTGTGGACGGGTTCCATGTCTTTATCCGGGCCTCGTAGTCACACGTCGGCGCCATGCTCAGCTCGTAAAGCGCTTCGGGAGCGAGCCCCGCAACGGCTGGTGTGGAAACCGCAGTCGCAGTCGTTGCCGCAGCGGAAGCGGAAGCCGCACGCGCCGGGTAAGCGCACAGGAGGACCGAAACGAGGCACGCGGCGAATGCCCATACCAGCAGCGTAAGCAGCGCCGACCACACCGATTGCCGCGGCTTCACACTAGCTCACCTCCTCGGGTACGAAACCAGCAATGCCCCGACGTTCCCAGATCGAACCATGTAGTGCGAATCCACCAGGACCTTATCCTGCTCCATCAGCTCGCGCCTGTATGCGGCGCCGGCGATGCCAAGCGCCGATACAGCCAGCACAATCGCTGCGATCACAAGTTCAAGCGCGAGTCTCCGGTGAGACCTGATCCATCCGGCTGCCCATCCGGCCCAGCTCCCCCCGAGCGCGGCTTCGACGATTCGGCCATGCGATGCGCGTACCATGCCCGCTGCCTCCGTGTCAGGCCTGGAGATGCCCGCGTCCACGAGAGCGACCATCGCCTCGACGTCCCAATTGGGCGATTCGCAGCGCCGTGCCGCGCTTCCGAGCGCAGCTATGTCCTCGGCCGCTTGCCTGCATGCAGGACACCCGCGTAGGTGATCGGCTGCGGCCTGCCTGGCCCACCCACTGAGTTCGCCGTCCACATACGCTCCGAGCGACTCGTCGTCCAGATGAACAGAACTGCTGTGCCGATCGAGGATGATATCGCCGTCTACCGGCTTCATATGCGGCGCCGCGTCAGCCCTCATCCGAACCGCGCAGCCTTCACCTCCTCGCCCAGAATCTCCCTGAGCATCCGCCTGGCCATGTTCAGCCTAGATTTCACTGTCCCTTCCGCAATACCGAGAACGCCGGCAATCTGCGAGTAGCTCATCAGTTCCGTCTCTCGCAGGAGGAACACAGTTCTGTAGATATCGGGTAGCCTGGCGACTGCCTTCCCTATCTCCCGGGCCGTCTCAATCCGGCCCACAACGTCCTGAGGATCGGAACCTTCGTCTTCCACCTGAAGATGAAGCGGTTCGCCCGGCTCGCCTGAAGGCGCAGGCATATCCAGCGACACCGTGGCGGCCTTGTTCCGGCCTTCCTTCCGGAATTGACCCATGATCGCGTTCACCAGTATCCGTCGGATCCAGGAGTAGAACTCGGCCTCGCCCCGGAAGTTCCTGATGCCCTTCCATCCCGCGAGCAAAGCTTCCTGCACCGCGTCCCACGCGGATTCCTCAGAACCGGTCATTCGCCATGCCAGATCAAGCAGCCTCTTCGAATGCCTCCGTACAAGCTCAGAGTAGGCATCCTGCGAGCCCAAAGCGGCTCGGCGCGCAAGATCGCCGTCGGACATGTAAGCCCACTCCGAACCCGCCAACAACCCAACCTCCTGCCGCCCATGGAGCAGATCCCGGAGACGACTCGCACACTCGGACAAGCATTCGACAGGATCGCCCGGCGAACCTCCGGGCGCAGAGGATCATCTGCCCCTGCCCGGGATGCCGATGGGGCCTCGCATCATGTTCCTCCACTGCATCAACATCATGTCGCGCATGCGGACGAGCCACACCATTCGCTGGCCGGCCGGGCCCAGCCCCGGCATGGGGATAACCCGAATTCCGGCCTTGCGCGAGTCAAGCGATTGCTCCCTCAGTCGGTCCGGAGTCAGTGCTTCTCTCCCCTTCGTGACCTGATCCTTGGTTATCAGACCATCCGCGACAGCCTGTTCGAGAAAGGCAGTATGTAGGGCCTCAACTTGCTCTGCAAACTCCTCCATTGACATTCCTGCAGCATAGGCCAGAACACGCATGCTCACCTTATCATCCTTAGCCTGTTGTATGACCTCTCCCAGGCTCTTGCCCTGGTTACGTGCGACTACTACCGCACCGCACACCTGCGCGAGGCCGATTCCGCTCGACAGATGCTTGTTGAGCTCCTCGGCTGGTACACCGGTCACTTTTGCCCATATCGCCAGTTCCTGCTGTGCCCTGCTGGTACTGCCGCACAGCGGGCACTGACCCCATTCGCCCTGTTTTCGCACAGGAGCGGGCACACACACGTGGATGCGACCGCGGACATAGCCTCGAACCGCCCCGCGCGGTTGCGAGTCGGCGGCCTTTGGGGTTGCTTCCCCGGGCTGCACGGGCTCGGGCGCAATACCCTCGGGGAGCACAGGCGTTTGACTCTCGTCAATGCCGTCTGCATATACTGATGCCGCCGCTCCCAGAACCAGACAGACTAGAATCAGGAGGACAGGAATGCGCTTCACTGCAGTCACTCCTCTATGCGGATGTAGCCGGCGACGCGCACACACTACGTATCGCTCAGGCCCTATCTGTACTGATGCTGAAAGCCGACAGAAGTTCGAACAGGAGTGTAGCGAAAGCGCGCTCGGAATCCGATTGGCTGTCTTGCCCGAAGCCACCCATATCGTGTACTATCGGCAGTAGGATTCATTTGGAGGTACTCAGCCCATGACTTACCCAGGCCGACCTGTGCTTGTACAGAGGAGAGCCCCCCTGACCTACGCTCTCCTTGCAGCCAACATACTGGTCTTCATCGCCCTGGAGGTGTCCGGCGGTTCGCAGAACCCCCTGGTGCTCTTGGAGTGGGGCGCCAAGTTCACCCCGGCGATCCGTGCGGGCCAGCCCTGGCGGCTCATCACAGCCATGTTCCTGCACGCCGGTGTGCTGCATCTGGCCGTCAACTCCTACTCTCTGCATAACCTGGGAAATGTAGTTGAGCGACTTTTCGGCACACCCAGGTTCGCGCTGATCTACTTGATAGGAGGAGTATGGGGTTCACTGGCCAGCACATTCATGTCCGACCCGAGAGTGCTCGGAGTGGGCGCCTCGGGCGCCATATTCGGCCTCGCCGGCTGCCTGTTCTACTTCGGCCTCCGCTATCCCGATCATTTCCGGGCACTGGCAGGCTGGAGGTTCATTGCAATAGTCCTGGTCAACCTGCTGATCGGGTTCTCCAGCTCACACATTGACGGATATGCCCACATGGGGGGCCTTGTGGGCGGTTTTGCGGCAGCCTTCGCGTTGGGCCTTCCGACCGAACGCGCATCGCGCATCCGCTCCACAGCCCGCATATGCCTGGTCGTCGCAACCGCAGCAGCCACTGTCCTCGCCATTAACCCCGCTCCCGTATCTACGCGCGTTCCCGTATCGACATGTTACCCAGCACCGATGCCAGTACCCTCGACAGTACTCGCCCGCAGCGCCCCGCCGCCCGCCGAGCGTCAGGGCAGAACCGCGCTTTAGCATCCGACATCCCGCCCGTTTTCGTCCACAACCAGCGTCCATGAACGGCCCTGGTCGATGGCGCCCAGCGTCAGGCCAAGGCTTGCTGCTTCTGCCGCTTCTGCTGCTTCTGCCGGTTCTGCCGGTTCTGCCGCTTCTGCTGCTTCTGCCGGTTCTGCCGGTTCTGCCGCTTCTGCCGCTTCTGCCGGTTC
>CAYZHL010000087.1:0-632 GCA_964478095.1 uncultured Clostridia bacterium
CCAATGAGCACAACGCTCAGGGACGCCAGCCCGCGCCGGGTGATCTTCTCCCCGAAGAACGCAGCGGCGCCCGCCGTCACGAAAACGGGCGCGGTATATAGCAGGATCGAAGCCACCGACAACGACGTACGTTTCAGCGTCTCGAAGTACGTCCAGTATTCCAGGGCTATGCCCACAACTCCAATGTAGACGAAATCGGGGAGGTGTCGTCTCTCCACTCTGAGTAGCCTGGGAGAACGAAACAGCATGATAGTCAGAAGAACCATGAATGCCATTCCGGCACGCACAGTCACCAGAACCAGTGGGTCAATGCCGTACCGGTAGATCGCATTCGCGAAAACGCCAAGAGTGCCCCACATGGCCGCAGCAGTCAGGGCCATCGGAATGCCGTATCTCGGGTCCGCCGTGGCTGTGGAACGCTGCATCTCTGGGATCAGCTCACATACACGATTCTGAGGTAGCGCTACTTGTCATGCTACTATGCACAGGTCCGCGGCGCAAGGTCACTACTTGGCCCCTGCCCCCCGCCCCCGCCGAGCGAGGAGACTTCTGCGCCTGTTCGGCGACGTTCGGGTAGGCCTGCAGCGGGACGCCGCAGGACTTTATGTATTTTGTCGATGTCATGCACGCCA
>CAYZHL010000087.1:642-9419 GCA_964478095.1 uncultured Clostridia bacterium
GAGCCTTCGCTCCACCTCGCGGCATATGCGGTGATACACGCACACATGCATCTGCTGTATCTCAGCAGTAGAGACTGATGGAACCTTTATCGCGACATCGCAACCGGGCGCCAGGACGCCCCCGTCGCAGCCTGTCAGGCCGATGACCTTCATCCCCAGAGTTCGACCCACAACAGCAGCATTCACGACACTCTCAGAGTTTCCGGAGGCCGAGATGCACCAGAGCGCGTCTCCCCGCCTTCCGAGCGCCATGACTTGCTGCGCGAACACGGCGTCCGACCCTATGTCGTTGGCAATAGCCGTGAGCACAGACGTATCGGCCGCCAAGGAGATGCAGGCCAAGCCCATCTGCAGGCGGTCTGCCAGGCTCCGTCCACTCGCGTTCGCTGCCCCGATCGCGCCTGCCGCGCTGGTCGGGCCCGTCCCGCCGCTCATGTCGATAGCTCTGGCCACCTCATCAGCCAGCACGCTCGGGAGCGGACGGGCGATCTCGAACGACTTCACCATCTCGCCGGCAATGTGCGACGCGTCGGCAGCGCTTCCCCCACATCCGCATGTCAGCAGCTTGCCTCCTGAAGCGAAAGCGTCACACAGCATCTCCACTGCCCGAGCCACTTCAGGGCAATGCGCACACCAGTCCGCACTCCAGTCTTCCATCATGCTCGTGAGCCTCCTACCTGACAACCAACGGATGAGCCACGTTCACAGCGAAGCCCACCTGAACCTCCTCGCCCACGTTGAACAGCCCATGCTCTGCCGGGCTGGCCACCACAGCGAGCAGCGATGTCCCATCGACGTCGATGTCGTACTCCGCTACGGACCCCATGTATACCACGCGCGTGACCCTCCCGGCGAAGCACATTGGCGAAGCGCACCGAGAGTCCGAGCGGAACAGCTTCACGGTTTCTGGCCGCACGACAAGTTCAACACGAGTTCCCTCCGGATACTGGCAACGCGTGTTCGGGATCTGGGCCATCCGGCCATGCACGTCGATCACCATGCCGCCTTCGGCGCCCCCAACAACCGTAGCGTCTACAAAGTTGGCTCGTCCCACGAACTCGGCCACGAACCTATCGATCGGCCTGTTGTAGATCTCCGACGGCGTGCCTGCCTGGGCAATGGAGCCCTGGTTCATTATGACGATCCTGTCGGACAGGCTCATCGCCTCTGCCTGGTCATGAGTCACGTACACACTGGTGATGCCCAGTGTCTGCTGAATCCTTCGGATTTCCAGTCTCATCTGTTCGCGCAACTTCGCGTCGAGGTTCGATAGAGGTTCGTCGAAGAGCAGCACTGCAGGCTTGTTCACTATGGCCCTGGCCAAAGCGACCCTCTGCTGCTGCCCCCCTGATAGCTGGTCAGGGGAGCGCCTGGCCATGTCGGAAAGGCCCACGAGGTCGAGCATCCTCGAAACACGCTCATCCACCTCGGCCTGCGCCGCCTTGCGGAGCCTGAGCCCGAATGCCACGTTCTCGAACACCGAAAGGTGCGGGAATATCGCGTAGCTTTGGAACACCATCGCAGTATCACGCTTGTTGGGCGGTCTGTCTGTCACATCTTTGCCGGAAATCAGAACCCGCCCGGCATCAGGCATTTCGAAGCCAGCGATGATACGAAGAGTTGTGGTCTTGCCGCAGCCCGAAGGGCCCAGCAAGGTGACCATCTCGCCGTCTCGTATCTCAAGGCTCACATCATCGACAGCCACTACTGCGCTGATCTCCCCATCAGGGCTCCGAAACCTCTTCGTTACATTCTCAAGTGTGACACCCATCTGCATACACCGCCCTAAAACCTAGCCTGATATCTGATGCCCAGAGCTTTGTCTACGACCAGCCTGATCAAGGCCATCGCCACCACGATCACGCCGACCAAGATGACGCTGAATGCGGCGGCCGCTCCCAGACGACCCGAGTTGACCTGGTTGAGGATCTGCACTGTCATGAGGTTCCAGTCAGCCGATACAAGAAAGATCGCCGCGCTAATCGCCGTCATAGCCCTTACGAACGCAAAGACCAGAGCCGAGAAGAATGCCGGAGCCATGAGCGGCAGGGTGATCTTGCGGAACGTAGTTGGGCTGTCGGCCCCAAGGTTGGCCGCGGCCTCCTCGATCGACGGATCTACCTGACGCAACGTGGCCACTCCTGCCTGGATCCCCACTGGGAAGTATCGGAACACGAAGTTCAGCACCAGAATGGCCAGTGTGCCCGTGAGCAGAAAGGGTTTTCGGTTGAAGGCCAGGATATACCCGATGCCCACCACAGTGCCTGGAAGCGCGAAGCTAAGCATCGATATGAAGTCCATCGCCCGCTTGCCCGGGAAGCTCTTGCGCACTACCAGGAATGCGATGGCCATGCCAAGCAATCCGGAGATGGGGGTGGACAGTGCGGCGATCGCCAGAGTGTCGCGTATTGCCTCGCGGCCTACGCCCAGAACGTACTGATAGTTCTTCATGGAGAACGATGGGTCTATACCCCAGAGTCTTGCGAATGACCCTGCGACGATGACTCCGTAGAACAGGAGTACGACGCCCACTACCCCCATGCACACTCCGAACAGCACCCACTTCACAGGCTTGCTCACGCTCTTGATGGCGGTACTCGTCGGCTTACCGGTGACAGTAACGTACTTCCGCTTGTCTACCCAGTATTTCTGCACTACGAATGCGGTAACCGAGGGGATAAGCAGCACCACCGAAAGCGCCGCGCCGCCCGGTAGGTCGTACATGCCGGTTATCTGCAAATACGCCTGCACCGACAGAGTCGGGAAATCGCTGCCCGCAAGGATCAGCGGGTTGCCGAAATCCGCCAGGGACTCGATGAAGATCACCAGGAGGGCGCTGGCGATTCCGGGCAGAGCCAGAGGCAGAGTCACCTTGCTGAACACTTCCAAGCGCGATGCCCCGAGATCCATCGCAGCATCCTCCAGGGTAGGGCTGATCGACTCCAACACCCCTTTGAGGGTCAAGTAGGCCACGGGGAAGAACGTGACTACCTGCGCAAACAGCAGTCCCCGGAAGCCGTATATGGGATAGTTGTAGATGCCGAACAGCTTGGACGTAATCAGTCCATTGGCTCCGAAAAGCAGCAGGACTGATACTGCTCCCAGAAACGGCGGCGACACTATGGGTACAATGGCCATGAAGTTCAGAAAGCCCTTTAGCGGGACATCAGTGCGCGTTACGGTATACGCGAACAGAAACCCCACAGCACAGCTGATCGCGGCCGACGCCGCCCCCATTGTGAGGCTATTGTACAGCGACCTGCGCACATACGAGCTCGACATGAGCTTCGAGTACACACCCAGCCCAGGGGCGTCGGTCGATGAGAAGCTGCGCACAGCCACCATGACTATGGGATACACGATGAACACCGCCAGCAGGGCGAAGATGACGATTATGCTTGACAGTAGGGCGGGTTCCTTCGACAACCGCACTGTCTGCCGCCACAAACGACTTGTCACTTTCATTGGCCTTCCTCCGACGTGTCAAGGGCGGGCTGAAACATGCCCGGCCACCGACGCCATGAGGCACAGCAGCCGGGCCATTCCCACCCAAGTAACGGGCTGTCTACCTACTTACCCTGCAACACCTCTGCGATCCACTTCTCCACCAAGCGGCTCTTCTGCGATGCCGACCATGCGGTGTCGACTTCAACGGTGTTGATCTCGCCAAATGCGGGCATTCCCGGCGCTAGCTTGGCCTGGGGATGGATCGGGTAGAAATAAGTCTTCGACTGGGCAATGACCGTTTGGCCCTCTATGGAGATCAGCCAGTCGACCAGGGCCTTCGCGCCCTCAAGGTTGGTTGCGCCCTTGAGAATCGACACTGCCGGGGCCTCGTAGGTCACACCATCGCTGGGGAATACCAGCTGGATGGGGTAGCCTTCGTCGATAGCCTGCAGAATCGCAGGGGTGAACTGAATGCCGATGGCAGCTTGCCCGATGGCGATCGCCTGCGACGGAGCAGTGCCGCTTTGGGTATATATCTGCACATTCGCATGGAGTTTCTTGAGATAGTCGAAAGCCTTGGCTTCTCCCCATTCCTTCACGAAACCGGCCACCATGTTGTACCCAGTGCCTGAAGTCTGAGGGCTCGGATACTGGATCTGGCCGCGAAACTCAGGGCGGAGCAGATCTGCCCAGGTCTTCGGGGCGGTCGCCTTCACCCTGCTGAGGAAATCGGTGCGCACTCCGACGCCCATGGGGTTCATGTAAAAACAGGTCCAATAGCCCTGGGCATCCCTAAACTGCGGTTTCAGAGCCGAAGCGTTGGGGGATATGTACGGCTGAGTCAGCCCACGGCCCTTCACAGTGACATGGTTCTCGCTGGGCGCGCCCATCCACACGTCTGCCTGCGGATTGTCCTTCTCGGCCTCGATACGTGCGATTGCCGGTCCCGACGACAAGAACACCATCTTGTACGGGATTCCGGTGGCTCTAGTGAACGCGTCTAGGATCTTCTTCGCGTTCTGTTCATCAACACTGGAATACACCGTTATTGCCTTCGGTGCAGCTTGCACCGCCCCAACGAACAGGGAAATCGCCAGGGCCAGAAGGACTAGAACCGCGGAAAACCTCTTCATCGCAATGTCCTCCTACATCTGTACAGTCATGACACAGGGTGCCCACTCTCTGAACCACGTTGCGCCGGCCCAGACGCTTCGGGCCCTGCACACCCCGTGCGCCATGTGCCTTATCATTCGACGCATCCGCTGCTATTTCCTCTCAGAATGCATGCATCGTCTGAATGAACCGCTTCCCAGCCGGGGTTGCTAGGAAAACAACAAGCTGACTTATCCGTTCTGGACGATGCGCTTAAACGTTTGAGGGTAGTCGGCCGCGCCTGCAGGAATCATGCCCCCAGCGCAGAATTAGTCACGTGCTAGGATTCACTTTTACGATTAAGCTGCTGCAGGCCGTCAGCTGGGCAGCGCACTCACGGAGGGCTACATATGAGGACTACCACTCAAGGTGAGGCGCCAGTTCGTGCGCTCCATTCTCGCCGCTTCAAGATGATCATCTTCGATTGGGACGGGACTGCAGTCGCCTCGCGCGCCCATCCAGCCGACGGCATACTCTGGAGGTCGGAAGCCCTTCTTGATCGAGGAGTGTGGCTTGCGGCCGTTACCGGCACCAACTTCGCTAACCTAAGCAGCCAATTTGCGAGCAGGCTGAACCCGAGCGTTCGGCAGGGGGCTATCTTCTGCACAAATCGGGGCTCCGAGGTCTACGGCTTCAGCGCAGACGGTCAGAGCGCGCTGAGGCTGCACGCCCGCGTGGCGACTGAGTCTGAAGATGAAGCAATGGATCGCGCGTCCTGCCGAATCCAGCACGAGCTGCGTGAGCAGTACGGACTCGAAACCCAGATCATCCACGGACGCATGAACCGGCGCAAGCTCGACCTGATCCCACTGCCCCAGTGGGCGGACCCTCTCAAGGAACAGCTGCGCGCCCTGCACAGGGCCGTAGAGGCGCGACTCGCTTCCTGCGGGGTGTCGGGAGGGCTGGCCGAGATAGTCGCCCGAACTCGCGCGATCTGTGCGGACGAGGGCATCGACGCCCGGGTCACTACTGATGTGAAACACGTGGAGCTGGGGCTGACCGATAAGTCGGATTCCGTGCGCTACCTGATTGAGCAGGTGGCAAAGCCAAACGCCATCAGCGCCTCAGAGATCCTGATACTGGGCGATGAGTTCGGTCCAATCGGAGGCGTAGAGGGCAGCGACCACAAGCTTCTCATCCCCGCAGTGCGCGATTCACTCTGCATAAGCGTCGGCAGCGAGCCCTGCGGTGTCCCGGCGGGCGTCGTCCACCTCGGAGGGGGCGCGGACACATTCGCCGACATTTTGGAAGCGCAGATGCGCGCCTGGAGAAATGAGCTATCCCAGCCGTCGACCACGCTGTCATTCCCTCTCTCGTTCTGCCCGCCCACGGATCCGTGGCAGCTACGTGAAAGCAGTGACTGCGCCGGCAGCATCTCGGTCCTTGACCGCGAGACCATGTTCACGCTGGGAAATGGCTATATGGCTACTCGCGGATCACATGAAGACGGCCTGCTGGCGGGCTGCCCCGCCACCTTCGTTGCAGGAGTGTTCGACTGTGACCCCGCCCCCGACGAAGTCACCGAACTGGTATCAATGCCCGACTGGCTGCCCGTTGAGGTCCTGCTGGACGGGCAGACTGTGCTGTCGCCGTCTGAGCCTTCCTGTGCGCGAGAAGCCATCCAGAGCTGTCACTATGATCGATCTCTCGACCTTGCGCAGGCGTGCATCCGTCGCACGGTCCGCCTCCGAGGCCCCGCCGGGCGCGTCCTCCGCATCGAGAGCCAGCGGTTCGTGTCGCTTGCCGATCGGCATCTGGCCTGCATGAGGTATGAGGTAACAATGGAGGCCGGCGCCGGCAAAGTGCAGCTCAACTCGTTCATCGATGGCGATGTGATTAACCGCGATTCGGGGGCTCGGCATCTGGACATCCTGAGCGTGCACGCATCGCAGCGGCAGGGCGCGTCACCTGGCGTCGCAGGGCTCGATGCCTGTACTATCAACTCTCATATTCCGATCGCGGTCGCGCTGGCCTCGGCGGCCTTCGTCGAATCCGCCAATTCCGACCCCAGCCCCGACCCTGCCGCGGCGGAGCAGTGCGCTACATCGCGGCGGCCTCTAGATCCGAGCCCGCTTGGAAGGCCTCATACCGCAGGCCACCGGTTCAGGGCCTGTCTGAGGCCCGGCGACCGCCTGGTCCTCGACAAGTTCGTCGTGTACAGCACGGGTCGCGACGCCAGAATCGCGTGCGCAGAGCCGGAACCGGCGTCTCAGGAAACGTCACCGGCATCGCTGTCGCCATCAGGTCTATCGCCCTTGCTGGATGCTGTGCATCGGTCAGCTGAAGCCGCTGCCCGAGTCGGATACGACCTTCTCTTTGCGGCGCACCGCCGTGAGTGGGCCGCCCGCTGGGGTCGATGCGATGTGCGAATATGGGGGCCCGATCGCGACCAACTCGGCATCAGGTTCGCCATCTTCCACATGCTTGTGTGCGCCCCCGATACCGACCGCCGGGTCAGTATAGGCGCCAAGGGGCTGCACGGCGAGGGATACCGCGGCCATGTGTTCTGGGACACCGAAGTGTTCGTGCACCCATTCTTCTGCGCGGTCTTTCCGAATACCGCCCGGAACCTGCTGATGTACCGTTACCACACCCTCCCCGGCGCGCGATGCAAGGCCGCCGAGCGTGGGTATCGGGGGGCAATGTTCGCGTGGGAAAGCGCCGACTCCGGCGACGAAACCACTCCCGCCTGGACAAAACCCGACCCCGTCACAGGCAGGCGCATCCGAATCTGGTGCGGCGACACCGAAGACCACATCACCGCGGATGTCGCCCACGCTGTGTGGAGGTACTGGCAGTGGACAGGCGATGATGAGTTCTTCCGGGACTACGGCGCCGAAATCGTCATCGAGGCGGGGCGCTTCTGGGCGAGCCGCGCCTACTGGAATGAACAGGAGGGCCGATACGAGTACCTGCGCGTCATCGGCCCGGACGAGTATCACGAAAACATCGACAACAACGCGTTCACCAACTACATGGCCAAATGGGCCATCGACGCCGCGCTCGCGGCATCGGAGTGGTTGGCGACGAGCCACCCATCCACCTGGAAAGAGGTTTCGGGCCGACTCCGCCTCACCTCCGCCGAACAGGAGGAAATGCGCCGTGTCGCGCAGGCTGTTTACTTGCCGCTGCCCGACCCGGGCACAGGAGTCATCGAGCAATTCGACGGATTCTGGGATCTTCAGGACATCGCCGGCAGCATCCAGGATCTGATTGACGCCGGGCGCCCGGCAGACATGGCGCTCATACAGGACATGGCGCGCCACCGCAAGATTCTCAAGCAGGCAGATGTGGTCATGCTCGCCAAGCTCCTGCCCAACCTGCTCGACAGGGACACATGGGCGGCCAACTACGACTACTATTCTGCCCGTACCGCCCATGGTTCGTCGCTGAGCCCATCGGCTCATGCACTGGTCGCGGCTGAGCTAGGCCGGGGCGATCAGGCGTACCAGCACTTCCAGCGTAGCCTAGCTCTCGACCTTTGCGATTCCATGGGCAATTTGGGAGACGGAATCCACATGGCCAACTTGGGCGGGATATGGCAGGCGGCAGTGTTCGGGTTTGCAGGGGTCCGACTTGACCCGCAGGCTGAGCACGGTATTCGCATCGCGCCCGCGCTGCCGGATGCCTGGGATAGGCTGGAGACCTCCGTAGTGGTGCGCGGAAGGCCGGCTAGGTTGGCCGTCACCAGGCGCCGAACCGAGCTGACGTGGGAATAGTCGATGTGGCTACTCGGGCGGAGTCAACCCTTTATTCCTGAGAAACTGATGCCCTCGACGAAGTACCTCTGGAAGACGATGAACATGACGACTATCGGCAGGGCCGACATGACGGTGCCGGCGAGCATCGGCCCCCAGTCGAAGGCCACTGCGTAGGTGGTTCTGAAGCTCAGTAGGCCCAGAGTCAGGGTGTACTTGTCAGGCGGCGAGGTGAGTATCACGAGAGGCCAGAAGAACTCGTTCCACGTGCCTTGAAACGTGAGGATCGCCAGCGCCCCCAGGGCCGGACCGGCCAGGGGCAGCATAATGCGAGAGTAGGTCTTAAGGACAGACGCCCCGTCGATGCGCGCAGACTCCTCCAGTTCCGGGGGCAGTCCTTCAAAGAACTGCTTCACTATGAACACCGCGCTCCCGCCCACCATCGTCGACACGACATACCCGGTCCAGGTGTTGATCAGC
>CAYZHL010000088.1:0-4675 GCA_964478095.1 uncultured Clostridia bacterium
CTGAAACGGCTATTTAACTGGCCTTGGCATCATGGCCGTCGGGAAAGGCGGCTGGAGCTGGGATATTGTCAAAAATCATCATTAGTTTTGGAGATACCCGCAGAATTTGAGTACATCGATTTCGAAGGGCCGCCTGACCGCCTCCGGATTACAAGAACCGGGTGCGGATTGCTAGCTTTCGACACTACAGCAGGGCATGGGCTGGCTGGATATCCCACACTATGGCGTTATGTGGCAACAGCTCGGACGGGATGGCGGGCCATGCCGCGCATTTGCCAATAACTCGGCGGGTTACTGCCTAGGGTACGCCAGTTTCTAGGCCAATTCGCCCTCCGGGGCCCTCGGTCCAAATCGATGCACTCAAAAGTTGCGGGTATCTCCGAAAGTAGTGTCAAATACTGACGATATGCCAGCTCACGGCCTTGATCATCCGAGTTGTCGCGATTGCGCCAGCTTGAACGCCTTTCGGTTGAGGGGGATCGTGGTCGTCATCTTGTTTGGCCTTCGCTAGCGCACGCGAGTCCCTGTTCCTTCCACGGCGACAAGACACGCCCTCGCCCGGGTCCCTTATGTTCTGCCTCAATCCGCGGTTGACGCCGAGCCTAGCCGACCTTGGATGGAACCACCCCGGCCTGGGCAGGCAATAGGCCAGATCAGAGGCCTAAGGCCGGCCGAAGCTCCTAAGAGCAGCGCAGCTAGCCATCAGGAAAGAACGCCGAGATTTAGGAGCAACAATCCTTACGCGCACCCGGCGCGCGCACGGGCCGAACGAGCGCGGCCGGGAATTGACAGGCCCCTCGAGGTGTGATAACTTACAATAGTGACTATGCCTGCGCCCCATGATGTGGGGCGCGTTTCGCGCCCTTGTTACAAAACACGCCGAGCTGGTGCGCAAGTGGTTGAAGTGCGCGGGCGGAGGCTGCCTGCGGCCGACTGGGGCTTGGGGCAAGGAACGCGGAGAGCGGAATACGGAACGCGAAATCCTGAACGCGGGGCACGGGCGGCAGTCGAAATGAGGGAGGTCCAGTCAGATGCGGGAAGGAATCACCCTCCAGTGCGGTGAGTGCAAGAACCGCAATTACCAGACGACCAAGAACAAGAAGAACGATCCCGACCGAATCGAGCGGAAGAAGTACTGCAAGTTTTGCAGGGCCCACACTTTACACAAGGAAACCCGCTAGGTATAATCTAGGCGTGTTTCACAGGGGAGGGATCCATATCATGGCTTCTGAGGCCAAGCCGACTCTCCTCACGCGCACCCGTGGGTTCTTCAGCGGAATCGGCAAGTTCCTGCGGGAAGTGCGGGCGGAATTCAGGCGCGTCCAGTGGCATGACCGAAAAGAGCTCACATCCTTCACCATTGCTGTCGTTGTATACGTGGCGATCGTGGCGGTGTTCCTTGGCCTTGTAGACCTGGGCCTGTCATTCGTGATCGATAAGATCATCAAGGCAGCCGCGTAAAAGGAATGAGCGCTGATATGAGCCAGAACGGCGCAGAGTGGTACGTGATACACACGTACTCCGGGTATGAGAACAAGGTCAAGGCCAACCTTGAGCGTCGCGTGAAGACGATGGAGAAGGAAGACAAGATCTTCCGCGTGTTTGTCCCCACCGACGAAGAGACGGAACTGAAAGACGGCAAGAAGAAGATCGTCAAGCGGAAGCGATTCCCCGGTTATGTCCTGGTGGAGATGTCCATGAGCGACGACTCCTGGTACGTCGTCAGGAACACTCCGGGCGTGACAGGGTTCGTCGGTTCCGGGAACAAGCCCATTCCACTCACTGAGGATGAAGCCCGCGTGGTTCTCAGGCAGATGGGAGTGGAGGAGGAGCCCAAGATCCGCGTGGACTTCGAGCCAGGCGAGCAGGTGAGAGTGATCGCCGGGCCGTTCCAGAACTTCGATGGCCATATCCAGGAGGTCAACGCGGAAAAGGGCAAGCTCCGCGTACTGCTTTCGGTGTTCGGACGCGAAACCCCGGTGGAACTCGATTTCTCGGGAGTCCAGAAGCTATAGCGCCACTCGGGGAGGAGGTGTCACTCTATGGCGAAGAAAGTCACAGCTGTGGTCAAGCTTCAACTGAATGCGGGCAAGGCCACTCCGGCCCCGCCTGTAGGACCCGTGCTGGCCCCCACCGGGATCAACATCGTCGAGTTCTGCAAGAACTTCAACTCTCGCACCGCTGACCAAGTGGGCACGATCATACCTGTGGAGGTCACTGTATATGACGACAGGTCCTACACGCTCGTGCTCAAAACGCCGCCGGTTTCCTTCTTGATAAAGAAAGCAGCCGGGCTGGACCATGGTTCAGCTGAGCCCAACCGCACGAAGGTAGCCAAACTCACGATGGACAAGGTCAGAGAGATCGCGAAGACCAAAATGCCGGACCTGAATGCCAACGACATAGAGGCTGCCATGAAGCTGGTGGCCGGAAGCGCCCGCAGCATGGGCGTAGAAGTTGTTGAAGAGTAATCCCCGGTTCGTGGGAGGATCAGATCCGCCAGCACCACGAAGGAGGTAAACCCAAGATGCCAAACAGAGGCAAGAACTATCAGAGCTCCGCTAAGCTGATCGACAGGAACAAGCTCTATGAGCCTGCTGAGGCCGTCAAGCTTATCGGAGAAGTCGCCAAGGCGAAGTTCGATGAAACCGTGGAAGCCCACATCCGCCTGGGTGTGGATCCTCGCCGCTCTGACCAGCAGGTACGCGGCGCAGTGGTCCTCCCTTACGGAACGGGCAAGACCAAGCGGGTCCTAGTCTTTGCCAAGGGCGAAAAGGCGCACGAAGCCGAAGAGGCCGGCGCTGACTACGTGGGAGCAGACGATTTAGCTGAGAAAATCAAAGGCGGATGGATGGACTTCGACATCACCGTCGCGACTCCCGACATGATGAGCACCGTAGGCAAGCTCGGCAAGATACTGGGCCCCAGGGGCCTCATGCCGAACCCGAAGACCGGCACCGTGACGTTCGATGTTGCGAAGGCGATCGCTGAGATCAAAGCCGGTAAGGTGGAGTACAGGGTCGACAAGACGGGCATCGTTCACGTGCCCATTGGGAAGGCGTCGTTCGGCGAAGAGAAGCTCATGGCGAACTTGGCAGTGCTGATGGATGCGATCGTGAAGGCGCGTCCGGCCGCTGCGAAGGGCGCATACCTGAAGAGCGTTTCGATCGCGGCGACAATGAGCCCGGGCGTCTTCATCAGCCCGCAGTCGGCCGCGACAATGGGTGCCGAGAGGTAACGTCCGTCTGCCTTGACAATAGAAAGAACCGCCAGGCCAAAGACAGCAGGCGCCCGGAGCGACGCGAGTTGCAGGGCTTAATGGACACACATGGCGCGGCCGCGCCGCACAGAGTGTCCGCCAGCCGAGGTCGGAGGAAAGCTTGATTCCCGACATTTGGGGACCTCCGGCCGCTCATGCGCCGAGGTCCCTTTCTGTTGTCATCAGGACGCTCCAGACAGTGTAGATTGACGCGAACGGAGGTGTATGAATGCCTACACCCGAGAAAACCCAGGTCATAGAGGAAATCGAAACCAGGTTCAAGTCGTCGACCGCAGTCGTGCTTGCCGATTTCCGCGGGCTCAACGTCGGCCAAGTCATGAAGTTGCGCCGCAGTCTGCGCGAAGCTGGAATCGAGTACAGGGTCTACAAGAACACGCTGATCAAGATCGCAGCTGATAAGGCCGGAGTACATGGGCTCGATCCGTATCTGGAGGGCCCTACCGCAATTGCGTTTTCGGGTCAGGACCCTGTTGCACCGGCGAAGATACTCGCTGGTTTCGCCAAGGAGAGCAAGATTCTCAAGATCAAGTGCGGTGTGCTGAGAGGCGAGACTATCGACTGTGATCAGGTCACGCGCCTGGCCGCCTTGCCGTCAAGGGAAGTTCTGTTGGCTCAGGTTGTTGGTTCGATGAAATCGCCCATCACAGGGCTTGTTAACGTGCTGGCCGGACCCGCGCGTAAGCTCGTATGGGCTCTGGACGCGATCAGAAAGCAGAAAGAGGAAGCCGAGGGCGGCGCCATGGCCGTCGAGGCTGAGTAAGAGGGAGGAAATCACGCTATGACTAAGGAAGAGATCCTTTCAGCTATTGAGAACATGACAGTCCTCGACCTGGCCGAACTGGTTAAGGCTCTCGAGGACAAGTTCGGAGTCAGTGCTGCCATGCCCATGGCCGCCATGCCGGCGGCCGGTAACGGCGCCGCCGCGCCAGCCGCTGAAGTCGAGGAGAAGACTGAGTTCGACGTGATACTCGTGAGCGCCGGCGACAAGAAGATCCCTGTGCTTAAGGTCGTGCGCGAGCTGACCGGGCTGGGCCTGAAGGAAGCCAAGGACCTCGTAGACAACCCGCCTAAGCCTGTCAAGGAAGGCATCAAGAAGGAAGAGGCCGAGGCGATCAAGGCCAAGTTGGTTGAGGCTGGAGCACAGATTGAGATCAAGTAGGTTGTAGCGTTCCGTACCGACGTATCTGGAAACGCGCCCGGCCCGTCGAAGGGCATCCACGAGGTGTCCAGCGGGCCGGGCAGCGCCGCGCCGGGCCGGACCGCGCCGCCTTTCACACCTCCCGCAGGCAGGGGGGCGACGTCCCCGGCATCAACGCCACCAGGCGATCCGGCAATGCACAGTTCTGCCTAACGGAATTGCCGAACAGATTGCCTTGACTCAGTGGCGGTCTTGTG
>CAYZHL010000088.1:4722-9413 GCA_964478095.1 uncultured Clostridia bacterium
ACATAACTCATTGTCACAATGAGGTATAAGGGGACAGATGAACAAGCATGATATTGACAAGTTTGGTGTATTAGTGTGAGCGCGGATTTGACTGGAGGAGGGGCGCCAAAAGTCATTGAGGTCCGCGCTATTCGTTATGCCCGGGAATCATACAAGGAAGCAGGGTGGATTGCATGGGCATTGCCGAGAGACCGACGGTGCGTAAGAGGATATCGTTCTCCAGGATAAAGGATGTTCTTGAAGTTCCCAACCTTATCGAGATCCAGCAGAAGTCATACCAATGGTTTCTCGATGAGGGCCTGCTCGAGACGTTCCGCGACATCTCTCCGGTACAGGATTTCACGGGAAACCTTGCCCTCGAGTTCACCGGATACTCGCTCGGGTCGCCCAAGTACACAGAGGACCAATGCAAGCAGCGCGATGTGACGTACGCAGCTCCGCTCAAGGTAAAGGTGCGGCTGATCAACAACGATACTCGTGAGGTCAAAGAGCAGGAAGTATTCATGGGCGATTTCCCTCTGATGACTGAGACCGGCACCTTCATCATCAACGGGGCTGAGAGAGTCATCGTCAGCCAGCTCGTGCGGTCGCCGGGAGCCTATTTCGACAAGACAAAGGACACCTCCGGCAAGACGCTGTACAGCGCGTCCATAATCCCCAACCGCGGCGCCTGGCTGGAGTTCGAGACCGACGCCGCTGACGTGGTGTACGTGCACGTCGACCGGACGAGGAAGATACCTGCAACGGTTCTCCTGAGGGCGCTTGGATTCGGTTCGACTCAGCGCATAATGGAGCTGTTCGGCGAGAACGAGTTCATCCGGAACACGCTCGAGCGCGACAATACCAACAACGAGGAAGAGGCTCTGGTAGAGATCTATAAGAGGCTTCGCCCCGGCGAACCGCCTGCTGTGGAGAGTGCCAGGTCTCTGTTTGAATCGCTATTCTACGACCCCAAGCGATATGACCTTGGCGGGGTCGGGCGATACAAGCTCAACAAGAAGCTTGAGCTCGCCGACAGGCTTATCGGCAAGACCTTGTCGAGGGATCTGATCAGCGAGGACGACATGTCAGGTGAGGCCGGGATCGGCCCTATCGTTGACCCCGATACCGGGGAAGTGTTGGGCGTGACGATCGACCCCAACACCGGGGAAGTGCTGGCGAGCGCTGTCGGCTCAGAAGTGCCGCGCAAGGGCGAGATGATCAGAGCTCGCAGGGCAGAGGCGGTACGGATAGTCGAGCGCGCCCGGCATCTTGCCGAAGCTTACGTGCTTGACCCCGATGGTAAAGAGGCGAAGATCCTGGGCAACGGCTATCTTGCGCCCGATGTCAAGGTGATCACGCCTGCCGACATCGTGGCTGCAGTCAACTACCTGGTCAGTCTACAGCACGGGATCGGCGTAACCGACGACATCGACCATCTGGGCAACCGGAGGCTCAAGTCCGTCGGTGAATTGCTGCAAAACCAGTTCAGGATAGGGCTATCCCGTATGGAGCGTGTCATACGCGAGCGCATGACCATTCAGGATGTGGAGGCCGTTACACCGCAGGCCCTCATCAACACCAGGCCTGTTGTTGCGGCTGTTAAGGAGTTTTTTGGGTCCAGCCAGCTGTCGCAGTTCATGGACCAGACCAATCCTTTGGCGGAGTTGACCCACAAGAGGCGTCTGTCGGCGCTCGGCCCCGGAGGGCTGTCCAGGGAGAGGGCCGGTTTCGATGTCCGCGACGTCCATCACTCTCACTACGGCAGGATGTGTCCTATCGAGACACCTGAAGGCCCGAACATCGGCTTGATCGGATCGCTCTGCACCTACGCTAGGATCAATGAGCACGGTTTCATAGAGACGCCGTACCGGAAAGTCGAGAATGGCAAGGCTACGAGCGAAATCCGATACCTCACTGCCGATGTTGAAGACAGATACACGATCGCCCAGGCGAACGAGCCGCTGCACGATGATGGCGGTTTCGTCAACCCCAGAGTCACATGCCGGCTAAAGGAAGACATCGTCATCGTATCGCCCTCGCAGGTCGATTACATGGACGTGTCGCCCAAGCAGCTGGTGTCGATTGCCACGGCGCTCATCCCGTTCCTGGAGAACGATGACGCCGGGCGTGCGCTCATGGGTTCCAACATGCAGCGCCAGGCTGTGCCGCTTATCCGGACGGAGGCGCCGCTTGTGGGCACCGGCATGGAGCTTAAGGCTGCCGTTGACTCCGGAGTGGTGGTCGCAGCCAAGCGTGCCGGGATCGTGGAACGCGTCTCGGCCGACTTCGTGAGAGTGCGAAGGGACGACGGCGAGGTCGATCACTACAATCTGATGAAGTTTGCCCGCTCCAATCAGGGCACCTGCATGAATCAGCGACCTGTCGTAAGGACGGGGCAACGTGTGGAGGTCGGCGATGTTCTGGCCGACGGCCCGTCCACCGACCAGGGCGAAATGGCTCTGGGGCGCAATGTGCTGGTGGCGTTCATGCCCTGGGAGGGCTGCAACTATGAGGACGCGATCCTCATATCTGAGCGTTTGGTGAGCGACGATGTGTTCACCTCAATTCATATTGAGGAGTACGAGTCCGAGGCGCGCGATACCAAGCTGGGGCCGGAGGAGATAACCCGCGACATCCCCAACGTGGGCGAGGATGCCCTGAAGGACCTTGATCACGAGGGGATCATCCGTGTCGGCGCCGAGGTGCGCACAGGAGATATCCTTGTGGGCAAGGTCACGCCAAAGGGCGAAAGCGAGCTCACGCCGGAGGAGCGACTGCTCAGAGCGATCTTCGGAGAGAAGGCGCGGGATGTGCGCGACACTTCTCTGAAGGTGCCTCATGGCGAGGCGGGCAAGGTAGTCGCGGTGCACGTGTTTTCGCGCGAAAACGGCGACGAGCTTGGCCCGGGCGTCAACAAGCTGGTGCGGGTGTATGTCGCCCAGAAGCGCAAGATCTCCGAAGGCGACAAGATGGCCGGCCGCCATGGCAACAAGGGTGTCATAGCCAAGATTCTGCCCGTGGAGGATATGCCGTTTCTTCCCGATGGCCGCCCTATACAGATAGTCCTGAACCCGCTGGGCGTTCCGTCGCGTATGAACATCGGGCAAGTGCTCGAGACGCACCTGGGATGGGCATCGGCCGCGCTAGGCGTGCATATTGCCACCCCGGTGTTCGACGGAGCGCGCGAGGATGACGTGTTCGAGTTCCTTGAGAAAGCCGACTTGCCGAAGAATGGCAAGATGGTGCTCTATGACGGCAGAACCGGCGAACGCTTCGACCGTCAGGTTACCGTGGGCTACGCCTATATTATGAAGCTCATGCACCTTGTGGACGACAAGATCCACGCCCGCTCCACCGGGCCGTATTCGCTAGTTACCCAGCAACCGCTGGGCGGCAAGGCGCAATTCGGCGGGCAGCGCTTCGGCGAGATGGAGGTATGGGCACTGGAGGCGTATGGCGCGGCGTACACTCTGCAGGAACTGCTCACAGTGAAGTCCGACGATATTGCAGGACGCGTGAAGACGTACGAAGCAATCGTCAAGGGCGACAATGTGCCCGAGCCTGGAGTACCTGAGTCTTTCAAAGTCCTCATCAAGGAATTGCAGAGCCTTTGCCTTGACGTCAAAGTGCTTTCAGATGATGAACACGAGATTGAGATACGCGAGGCCGACGATGACATCGAAGGCACCGCAAGGGAATTGGGGATCGATATCGGCGACAGATCCAGCAGGATTGACCGGATGGCCGGGCCTTATCGGGAGACGGAAGCCGCCGATGCGATACTGGAAGATCAGGCCGATGACGACGACGAAGGCGGGGACAAGGACGAGGATGTCGACTCCTCCGAGTTTGATGCCGACGACAGCGATGACGACAAGATAGACTAGGAGCCCGAGGGCGAAGAAGGGGGAGAGGCGGATGCTGGACGTCAATGATTTCGAGCGGATCAGGATAGCGATGGCATCCCCGGAACAGATACGCGGGTGGTCGAGCGGCGAGGTGAAGAAGCCTGAGACCATAAACTACCGCACTCTCAAGCCCGAACGCGAGGGACTCTTCTGCGAGAAGATATTCGGACCCCAGCGTGACTGGGAGTGCCACTGCGGGAAGTACAAGCGGATCAGGTACAAGGGAGTAGTTTGCGACAAGTGCGGGGTAGAAGTGACCCGTGCCAAGGTGCGCCGCGAGAGACTGGGCCACATTGAGCTGGCAGCCCCGGTCTCGCACATCTGGTATTTTAAGGGTATTCCGAGCCGCATGGGGCTGCTTCTCGACATGTCTCCGAGGGCTCTTGAGAAGATAATCTACTTCGCATCCTATATCGTGACCGACCCGGGCGACACGCCTCTGGCCAGGAAGCAACTGCTGACCGAGACGGAATACCGGGACTACAGGGATAAGTACGGGCAGCTATTCAGGGCATCGATGGGAGCGGAGGCCGTTCAGGAGCTCCTGCGCCAGATCGACCTGGATGAACTCGCGACGGAGCTGCGGGAGGAGATTGAAAGCACGTCCGGGCAGCGCCGGATCAGGGCCATTCGCCGTCTTGAGGTAGTCGAGGCTTTCCGCAAGTCGGGGAACAGGCCGGAGTGGATGATCCTGGAGGTCGTGCCGGTGATCCCGCCCGATCTCCGCCCCATGGTGCAGCTCGACGGCGGCAGGTTCGCCACCAGTGATCTGAATGATCTGTATCGCCGTGTGATCAACCG
>CAYZHL010000089.1:0-9396 GCA_964478095.1 uncultured Clostridia bacterium
CCCAAGGGGTTTACCAGTCCGCCCCATCACCTGTGGGTTTTCCGTACGGCTCTTGGCAGGTCGGGTGAATCCGCGCCTCTCAGGGCACCGGGCAATCGGTGGAGGAATCCGGGGAGTGGTGCAGAAGGCCCACACAGCATTAAGCGAGTAACCCGTTTGAGCGACGGTGAATGATGTGGTTTTCGCAGGGTGGTTTTCCTTGCTTGTAGGGCTGCTAATGGTAGCGCAATGGGTGTTCTTCTTGGTCACAGGGCAGGTCCCCGAGCTGCATACAGAACCAATACGGATCACTTTCCATCTTGTAGCGGAATCGGTAACCGCTGTCTCACTCATGATCGTCGGAATGGGTCTTCTCAGGACGAAGTCGTGGGGGCGGAGTGCTGGGCTGTTTGCGCCTGGACTGCTCGTCTATACCGCCATCGCAAGTCCGGGATACTTCGCGCAAACAGATGAATGGCCGATGGTTGCCATGTTTGGCGTCTTGGTCGGCCTCGCGGCCGCTTCCGTAGCCGTATTAGCTCGGCTGGAACCATAGCACTAATGCCCCGAATGCCCCGAAGGCCTTAAGGCGCCGTGATCAAGGAGCAGTCGCACGTACTGCTGACGGTACTATATCGATGGCGCCGGGGGCAGCGAAGCCATGCATCCCGGGCAGTCTGGCGGAGTTCTGCGCGATGGGCTATGATGGGCACGTGTGAACGCTCATTGAGCCGACGCGCGCGACTGCGGCATTTGATATAAGGAGGCGTGGCTTACTGTGAAAGGAACGGCCAGGAGAAGGCCAGGGAAAGCGAATGTGGTCCTAACCGGTGTGGCGGTCATAGTCGTCCTGTTCTCGGTCTGCTCCATGATGGTTGTGAAGGCCATGTACGACAAGCAGTTTGGCAGGGCCGACAAGCCCAAGTTCTCGGGCTATCTCACGTACGGCGATGTAGACGGCTATTGTGATCGCAGAGTGGTGAGGTTTAAGTCCGGCGACAATACTCTTGTGGGTTATGTATACGGCGAGCGCAATGACAAGGGGCTGGTTGTGATCGCGCACGGGCTGGGAGGCGGCGCGGAAAGCTACATGGCGGAAACGCTGTATTTCGTGGATAATGGCTGGCGCGTGTTCTCGTTCGACTGTACCGGGAGCTACGAGAGCGAGGGGAAGGGCACCCGGGGGCTTCCGCAATCTGTAGTGGATCTGAACTCAGCTTTGGTCTACATAGAGAGCGACAGCGCACTGAAGGATCTGCCCGTCATGCTTTATGGGCACAGCTGGGGTGGCTATGCGGTCGCGGCTGTTTTGAACTATGGCCACGACGTCGCCGCGGCGGTGAGTATCGCAGGCTTCAATGCTCCCATGGAGATCCTCTTCGAGCGAGCAGAAAGGATGATGGGGTCGATCGCGCACGTGGAATACCCGTTTCTCTGGGCATACCAGACGATGCTGTTCGGCCGCGCCGCGCGGCTTACGGCAGTCGACGGCATAAACGGCGCGGACACTGCGGTCATGATCATCCATGGCGACAAGGACACAACCGTGTCGTACGACAGGGCCAGCATCATCGCGCATAAGGGCGAGATAACGAATCCGAACGTGGTCTACAAGACGTGCACGGCCGAGAACCACAATGGGCATAGGAACCTATTCCGGTCCGAGGCTGCCGCTGAGTACATCAATGAGGAAAACCGAGTATACCAGGAGTTGTACGATTTCTACAATGGCAGCATACCTGACGATGTCCTGGCCGGCTACTACGCAGATGTAGACAGGGCGCAGGCCAGTGAGCTTGATGCTGGCTTCATGGACGAGATCAACCGTTTCTTTGAGCACCGCTTGTCGGACTGAGCAAGGACGGGAGCCCGAAGCCCCCGTCCCGTCATGCTCTGCTCATGCCCTGCTCATGCCCTGCTCATGCCGGGCGCTGACAGGTGTTCGAGCATGGGCTACTTGAGGATAGAATCGTCTACCCGGAACGTCCAGACCTCGGCGCGACCGCCGAATGTGGTCACAGCAGCGATCTGGTCCCGCACTGACCAGGACATTTCCCGAATCCCAGGGGCGCTTACGATCTGTTTGAGTTTGCCGCCGTCTGCAGGGCATACAGCAATTCCGGCCGGATTGGTAAGGAGCCACTTGCCGTCGGGAGAGAGTGCTAGCGCGTCGCCGGCTTTGTCTGCCACAATGGCTTGAGCCCCGGTTCTGCTGTCGAATGAGTAGATGATCTTGTTGCTGATGAAATAGACGATCCGCCCATCGGGAGATGCGGCAAGCGCCTCAACAGAGCCGGGTACTGTCACCACTTCACTTGGATTCTCAGTTGCGGATCCGCGCATTATTGAGGAGAATGTCCTCCCCGACACCTTCAGGCCCGCTACGACGAAGAAGTAGCCCGACTCGGACGGCCAGACGAGGTGAGATGCTTTCGAGCCTTTCTCCCACTCTAGCAACCTCGAGCTGCCCGAAGATACGCTGTAGATCCCGAGCCGGTTCGACAGCAGACTCGTGGACGTGTAGACAATGCTGTCGCCGTCAGGGCTCCACACGCACCCGGAGAACTGCCATCCCAGCCCGGCGCTTAGCGTTTTGGTTCCATCCGCGGTCATGATCGCCAACTGACCGCCGCGCAGATAGGCGACGACGTCAGCTTTGGTGGCCGGACCCGCGGCAGGACTGGAGTCTTCCTTGTTTCCTGTTACCGCTCTGATGCTCCCGGTATCCACCAGCAGCGAGCGAATTCCTTCTCCTTCAGAGACAAAATAGACTTCGCTTCCGTCGGCTTTCCATGCTAGGTTTCTCGCGTTCTGCCTGCCCGCCGCGAATCTCGCGATTTCCCCTGCAGGCACGCCCGCGGGGATTGGCTGGATAGGGGGCTGAACTGGACACGCGGCAGTGCCGCCACTGCAGGTAGGCTGGTTGCCGCAGGTTCGCGAGCATGTCGCCTGAGCTCCGCAGGTCTGGACACAGGTGTACTGCGTCTGGCAGGTCGGAGTTCCGGCGCATGTTGCCGACCATGTCGACGGAGGTTTCCCGGAGCCGCATTGGGCATCACACGTAGATGCACACGTGCTTGCGCATGTGTTTGTGCATGTTGGACTGGAGCACGTAGCCGCGCAAGTAGATGTGCATGTCGGCCCGGAACAGGTATCTGAGCATGTCGAGGCACATGTCGGCCCGGAACAGGTATCTGAGCACGTCGCAGCACATGTCGGCCCGGAACAGGTATCTGAGCATGTCGAGGCGCAAGTAGGGCCGGCGCATGTAGTTGAGCAGGTCGGCGCGCACGTCGCGGCACACGTGGCGGCGCACGTCGCAGCGCATGTGGGGCTAGTTCCACAAGTCGCTGCACACGTCGCAGCACATGTCGGCCCGGAACAGGTATCTGAGCATGTCGAGGCGCAAGTAGGGCCGGCGCAGGTCGTTGAACAAGTCGGAGCGCATGTCGCCGCGCACGTGGGCTTGGTGCCGCATGTTGCCGCGCACGTGCTGGCGCATGTTACGAGGCACGTGGAGCCGCATGTCGATGCGCACGTGACCCCTGTTCCGCACGTAGCGGCGCAAGTCGGCGCGCATGTTGCCGCACATGTTGCCGCACACGTCGCAGCACAGGTCGGGGCGCACGTAGAGGAGCAGGTGGCCGCGCACGTGGGCTTGGTGCCGCATGTTGCGGCGCACGTGCTGGCGCATGTTACGAGGCACGTGGAGCCGCACGTGGAGCCGCATGTGACTCCAGTTCCGCACGTAGCGGCGCAAGTCGGCGCGCATGTTGCCGCGCATGTTGCCGCGCATGTTGCCGCGCATGTCGCAGCACAGGTCGGGGCGCACGTGGACGAGCAGGTGGCTGTGCACGTGGGCTTGGTGCCGCATGTTGCAGCGCATGTGCTGGCGCATGTTACTAGACACGTGGAGCCGCACGTTGCTGCGCAGGTGGGCTTTGTTCCGCACGTTGCGGCGCATGTCGTAGCGCACGTCGGGGCACAAGTCGGAGTGCACGTCGCGGCGCAGGTCGGGACGCAAGTGGAGCCAAACGTCGGTAGCGACAAACCCGTCGCGTCAGTCGTCGATGAAGACTCAGGAGCGTCGACGTCCATCACATCCGGAGCGGGCGGCAGAGCATATCCGCCGCGAGGGACTTTGAGGCTTGCTTCGGCTGCCAGCACAGACTGGGCGAACAGCGGCGAGTCGGCCGACGCTTCGGTTCTGATGCCTCTGGCCTGCACGCCCGACATACATAAAACCGCAGTCGCGATCAGGATCAGGAGAATCACCGGGATGTGCTTATCTAGTCGCTTGCTCATGGTCAGTCTTAACCTCCCTTCCCAGTTGAATCAAGTAGAACTCCAGGTCGTATATGGATCTGATGGTCTCATCCGGGATAGTTGATGTGGTTCCCATGAAAGCATCGGAGAACAGGCTGGATGCGCCAAACACGATCACCTTTCCCGATCTTCCGCCCACGTCGGCCGAAGCGGCCGCCGGCCGCTCGAACGAGTCGTGAAGCAGCGGAATCCCGCCGACCACGGAGTAGATCGGGACGAACCTCTGGATAGCTCCCCCTCTCAAGTCCATAATGAACCCATTGCGCGGATCTTCCACTGCCAACCCGAACATGCTGAGGACCTGGTTGGCGGCGCCGTCGTCGGAACCGTTGCCGTGAAGCACTAGAAGACTGCCGCCGGACTCGACATACTCCTTGATGCGCGCCAGGTCGCGCGGTGCGAATGGGCGCGATATGTTGGCGAGGACGACGATGTCGCATTTCACAGCTTCGGGCAGAAGCGCCATCCGCGGGCGGGCGCCCACCCTCTGGGTCCAGGTGTAAAAGACATGATAAGCGCTGTTCGGATCGATGAATATCGTCTCCGAAGGGATCAGCATGTTGCTGTGTTCGCTTTCGAAAGCGATCTCGGTGGTGGCGTGTGCGATCTTTGCGCGAGGAGCATAGAGCAACGAGTCAAGGCCTTGCGCCGAGAGTATCGCCAGAGCAGCAAAGCCTAGGGCGAAGGCCACGCCGAGCGGGTCGACTACGGGGACGCCCTTGGCGCGGCGCGACGCGAGCATTGCCGCGCCGGCTGCTGCCGCCGCAACCAGGACCCAGGGCGCCCACGGCAGCATGTTCCGGCGGTTCAGCCAGTTGAGCGCGCCTTCCGCAAGCTCCCACTTGCCCGGGATAAACATGAAGAAGTTCGACCACACAGTGCTGTCGGTGAACGCAACCACCCGTCCGCGCCCGCTCTGCAGGGCTACCTGCTGTAGCAGCAGGCCGTAGTCTTTGTCGAAGTCGGGCGCGTCTGTACGGAAGAAATTCTCCTGGCTGTAATCAAGGTAAAGGCTCTTGATTCCATAGCCCGTGACCGCGCCGGCGGAAAGCAGCGGCGCCTCAAGCGAGCAGGACGTAGCAAACATGAACCTCCCCAGGCGGCGAACTGTGGGGTGGGGAAACACGCTTCTATCCGCATAGATGGAGCGCCCGTCGGTGAGCAAGTCGTAGGTGCCGTCGTGGTTGAAATGCAGGCCGAACCGCTCCGCGAGGGGGTTCAGATAAGTGCTTGTGCCGAAGACGTTCGTGTGGTCCCCCACCAGAAGCAGCCCGCCTCCCTGCCTGACGAATCCGCATACAGCATCGATCTCGTCCCGACTGTATGCGCTTGTCGGGGTCTTCAGAACCAGAACATCGCAAGACGCCAGAAGCTCGCGAGTTAACGGGGAGTGGAGGTTTCGCGACACCGTATAGTAGTCTTCCATGTAGGAGGCGAGGGAGTAGTAGTTGTAGCCTGAATCCTCACCGTACCACTCAGTGGTGTAGGGCTGAGTGGTCTTTTCCCAGCTCGAGTGGTATTCGTCAAACATGATCCGCCCGGGCTTGAGCACCCCCGGATCGTGAAACCCGATCGCGAACACCAGCGCAAAACAGGATGCCGCCAGCAGAAGACGCGACGCCGTCGAGGGTCGTCCGGAGCCGCGCTCTGCAGGCTCTCTGGGGACTGTGTCGTCACCCAGAGTGGCTACCCGGGAAGGCCCGAGACCATACCCTGCGAGCGCCGGAATAGGCACAAGCGCGAGCGGAAGGAATGTGCCCAGAACCCACTCGGGCCGCCAGAAGATACCGATGTTTCGTGCAGTAGTGAAGACCATCAGGAGGAGGAGGTACCTTGCCCCGAAGTAGATCACAAGGGCCAGTAGGAGGCGCAAGACCTGCCAGAGCGATCTTCGGGCGGGCCGCCCGGCCGTCAGGATCCTCGTGAGTCCGCCCAGGTAGACCAGGGCGAACATGAGAAGGTTGATCTTCTCCATAGTAGTCGCGACAGTGAACTGATAGCCCGGGGTCTGGACAAGGATGCCCCCGCCGCCCAGGGCAGCCTTGAGCGGAAAGACGGACAAGGCCAGCTTGACCAGGGGCTCTAGGATGCTCAGATGATGGTACCTGGACTCCAAAGCCACGTGCACGGGTAGCCACGCTGCCTGGGCCGTCAGGACCAGCCCTGCAAAGGCTAGTCCGTTGCCTATGTCCCCCAACCGTTTCGGCGCGGCAGTCAGCCCAAGCCCGACGGCGAGGACGATGAGCCCTACGCTCTCAGGGAATGGAACCACAGCGGCGAGAACCGCAAGGGGCACGGCGCACAGCAAATATGGACGAAACCCCGGCCGTGGGCATTGCCTCTCGCGGCTGGTAACCCGGGAGGCGACGGAGGCGGCGATGCCCAGGACAAGCAGGCTCCATCCAAGCCATGGAACCGGATTATAATACGGAAGAAGGAAGATCCAGGCGAGCGACAGACCTACGATCCCTGCCCAGCTCAGCACCTTCGATTTTCACCCCTTACGTGGCTACTGGCGTCGCGATCCTGTGGACTCAGGGTCTGGACCTTAATGTCCGGCAGACGAGAAAGCGTGAGCTCGAAGGAACTGAATATTCCCGATTTTGTACCCAGAGATGGTCTCTATGTTGGGGTTGAGCAGAAACATCGAGTCCCCGATGACGGTGACTGTGCCGCGGCCGAGCACGCGTGTGACGGCAACCGGTTTGTCCCACTTGGTCAGGCAGTATGAAGCGGTCGGGTCTTCCACTGTAAGCGGCCATGCCTTGGGCATCTCCACTATTCCCGAGCCGGTGTCGATAGCTAGCCTTCCGAAGGGGACGGGTTCGATTGACATCCCCAAACGATCCAGCAGGCCCTCGACTCCTCGCTTTTCCTCCCAGCCGGCTGATACTACAAGGCGTCCGCCATCCATCACGAACCTTTCGATTTCCGATATCTCAGACGCGGAGTAAGGTATCTGTGGTCCGATCAGGAAAAGCGTCTCGGCCCGGGATAGAGTATCCGGCTCGAAAGCATTCATCTGGACGGGGAGGAGCTGATTGCGCAGGATGTTGTGGTGAAGGCCCGCCAAGCCCTGTGCTCCCCACACGTCGCCGCTTGAAAACGAAGGGAAATGGGAACTGTCGATTACAGCGCTTCCTCCGCCAAAACGAGTGTTCGGGGCGGGGTGGATCCAGCCCGGCATCTCAAGGAGAAGCACGCACACAACTAAACCGCCTACAGCTGCCGTCATGGCAGACGCAAGTACTCCCGCGCGCCTCAGGCCGAAGCGACCGCCGATGGCTCCTGCGATCAGCCCGGCGGCTATGAGCGCTGCCGGCATCCAGGCGGCGCTGAGCTTCTGAGCATGCGCAAGCCAGCTGAACACCTGATCGATGAAGCGCGAGTCCATTGCCAGAGAGGGGTTCTGGAAGGAAGACGTGTCTCCGAACACCAGGACCTTGCCCGAGCCGAACCGGCCGGCGGCAACCAGGGGTATGTCCCCGAGCCTTTCGCCGGGGCTGTATTTCAGGTCGCCCAGGTATCCCTGGCCGGAACTGCTCATGTCGGGATCGTCGACGAAGCCTATCTTCGCCGCGATAAGGGTCCTTGCCGGCGGCCTGACCTGCAGGGAGGCTCCTGTGCCGATCTGCGTTTGGGCCTCATCAGTGATCCTACTGGTCACAGGGTGCCTGCGGAACTCCAGATTGGGCTGCCCCCACCCTGAGTCGAAAAGGCTTCTCGCTGAGTCGAAATTGAGCGTGATGCCCGCCGGGCCCATGACGAAGTCGAGCGGGTGCGAGCCGTCAGGGTAGAGGGTGTGGTCGGCAAGGACCAGGAGAGATCCCCCGTTCCGAACGAATGTCGAAACCGCCTCGCGGGCTTCGTCTGACAGCTTGTTTACTATGTTGATCACGACAACAGTCTGCACGCGTTCAACGTCGTCCCGGCGCAGAGCTCCCCAGGAGACTTCGTAGCCGGTTCCCTCCAGGTAGACAGCGAGCCATCCAAAGGAGGGCGCGAACTTGTCGGAAAAATCCAAGGGGGATGTCGGCCGGAAGCTGGCGCCCTGCTCCGACAGGAACATGACTGACCTGCGGGCCTGGCCGGATTCGACGACGCCTGTCGCAATTGAGGCAATGAGACACGCCGCAGCGACGCCGATCAGCGCTCCCGAGAGCTTCGGTCGAGTGGGAGCGACGGGTTCGCGGCTGGCGACCGAGGCATATGCGGCGATCATGGTCGCAAACATCAGTGCCAGGCAGGAGGTGAGCGCGAAGAACCATAGTCCCGCGAGCCGGGTTAAGCGCGCAAAGGCGGCCAGGAGCAACAGGTATCCCGCGAGCCCGCCTCCGAGGGCAGTGCCCAGGTTCAGGGCCGCACGGCGGCTAAGCCGCGGGCGCACAGCGAATATGGCCAGGCAGCCAAGGATGTATGCAAAGACGAAATGCAGCCCGAGATAGGTGGGGCCGCCGGAGAACGGCTGTGATGAGACTGACGTTACTAGTGATGACAAGACTCGCGATGCCGGCTCCGCCCATACGTGCCGAATGCCGAGGACGTCTGTGGCCAGTGCATACAGCCCTGTCAGCGATGCGATGGCGGCGCACACGGCGTCGAGGTGGGGATCGGCGCTGAGTGTATCGTCAGGGGCGAACAGCGGGATCCATGTGGCCGCTGCAAGCGCGAGCCATCTCCATGGATAGCCCAGCCAGACCGTGGCGAGCGCGACCGCAGCGGCGGCGAGCGCCCACAAGTTGCGGGGCCCCTTGTGCGCCCAGGGGAACGAAAGCCAGATCACGGCCGTGAAGAGCGCCGACCATACGACTGTCACAGGAAGAGCGAACATCGTGGGCCCATCTAGCAGGACCGCAGCCAGAATGAAGACCAGAGCCGGCCTGAGGTTGGTCCGGCTCATACTGTCTCCTGTCCGCTCAATCGAGCTCACAGATGCGCCCTCCAGCGCGAGAACCGTGTGCTGCTAATAATATTCGCGCTTGTGCCAATTTTAACCCGGCGCCCGCATGAAGTAAAGAGGGCTATAGCAGGATATCAGGCGGCGCATGATGGCGCCGGGCCGGCTGGCCACGCGCGGGTGGCTCAGTTCTC
>CAYZHL010000090.1:0-9368 GCA_964478095.1 uncultured Clostridia bacterium
CAGGTTTGGCAAATTCCCATAGATGGCGGCGGGCCCGATCCCGCATGACAGAGTCGAGGGGAGCGGAGGCCTAGTGAAGGACAGCTCGAGAGTAAGCGCGTTGATAATGGGTGAGGAGTATGTCATACGTGGAGATGCCCCGGGCGAGTACATCGAGGACCTCGCGCGCGATTTGAACTCGCGCATGCAGAAGCTATCAGAGGCCAATCCCAGGCTGTCGCTGAACCAGATGGCCGTGCTTTCCGCGCTCAACCTGGCCGACGAGCTTTCGTCGTGCCGTCGGCGCTGTGCCGACCTTCTCAGGTTGCTCGAGCAGGTGTAATTCGAGGAGGGATTTCAGTGAGCGTCTCCTCAATGGATTGGCTCAGCGTGGTTCTGCTCCTGATGCTGGCTGCCGACTTCATTGTCGGTTTCCGTCGCGGGCTAGTTCGTCAGGTGATTGACTTCGCGGGCATAATACTTGCAATCCTGGCGGCGATGAGGTACTGGAAGCCTGTCGCAGCTGTTCTGGAACGATGGTTCCCGGCGCTCAATCAGCCCGGATCGAACATGCTCGGTTTCCTTGCGGTGCTGATCGTCACGCTGGTTGTCGTGGACCTGCTTGGGCATGCCCTATCGGAGCTGGCCAAGGCGCCCGGGGTGTCGCTGGTGAACGGATTTGGCGGCGCTTTGCTCAGGGTGGCCAGGGGGTGTCTGCTCATTAGCATAGTTCTTTCGCTTGCCATGTCGCTCAACCTCAAGGCCGTGAACCAGGCTGTGCGTTCGTCTGAGTTGGCCATGAGGCTGACGCGGTTTGCTCCGTCCATATGGAAATCTCTGGGCCGGTTTGTCCCCGACGATTTTGTCATGCCCGGGCTTGGAGGATCGGGAGATGGAACTTCCAAACCAGCAAGTCGCGGCGTCATTTGACGAGATAGCCGACCTTCTTGAGCTGGCAGGCGACAATCAGTTCAAGATCAGAGCCTACAGGCGGGCTGCAGAGATCGTGAGATCCCTGGACGAGCCAGCAGCCGAACTGCTCAGGCGTGATCAGTCGGCCATTCCCGGCATTGGCGAGGCCCTTCGATCGAAGATATGGGAGATGGAGTCGGAGGGCAGGATAGAGTACCTGGAGCGTCTGCGCGCCCAGATACCTGCGGCCATTGTAGTGCTGACTCGGGTTCCGGGGATCGGGCCGAGGACTGCGCGGCGTCTTCACGAGTCGTTGGGTATCGAGGATGTTGCGAGCCTACTGGCGGCGGCGCGGGCAGGGAGAATCAGAGAGATGCCGGGTTTCGGCGCTAAGACGGAGGCGAACATCATCAAGGCCATCCAATCCATGCAGTCAGACGGCGGACGCAAACCTCTCTATCAGGCCCTGCCCCTGGCCCAGCAGATAGTGAGTGAACTGCTTAAGGTAAGCGGTGTGGAGCATGCCGACGCCGGCGGGAGCATCAGACGGAGGCGCGACACCATCGGCGACATCGACATCATAGCAGCCACGACCGACGCCGGGCGGTTGATGGAGAGATTCGCGTCGCTGGACGTTTTCCAGGAGATCACGTCAATGGGACCTCTCAGGGCCAGCGCCGTCACTCGGTCGCAGATCCGTTGCGATCTTTGGGCAGTGCCGCCCGAGTCGTACTGGACCGGCCTGCACCACGTGACCGGATCCAAAGATCATCATGTGAGACTCAGGGGCATTGCCGGCAGGATGGGCCTTTTGATCAATGAGCGCGGGGTGTACCGGGATTCGGACGGACAGGCAATCGGTATCGAGAGCGAGGAAGACATCTACTCCCTTCTGGGGATGAGCTACATCCCTCCGGAACTGCGCGAAGACAGGGGCGAGATCGAGGCTGCGCTGTCCGGGGCCTTGCCCGCAATCATCGGCAGGCATTCCATTCGAGGCGATCTGCACATGCATACGAGTTGGAGCGACGGCGGCGAGTCTATCGACGATATGGCCCGTGCTGCGCAGGCCATTGGGTATGACTACATCGCCATCACCGACCACTCCCGTTCTCTGGGCGTGGCGCACGGACTATCCGTCGAGAGGGTTCTTCAGCAGATCGACGAAGTGCGCGGGGCCAATGCGCGGGCACGCGGTATCCGAATTTTGGCAGGCGCCGAGGTGGATATATTGAAAGACGGCAGCCTGGACTTCCCCGACGAAATCCTGGAGCGGCTGGACGTGGTTGTGGCGTCGATACACAGCGGCTTCCGGCAAGACCGCGCTACCATCACGGGCAGGATAGTCGCTGCGATGCAGAATCCGCACGTGGACATACTAGCTCATCCCACAGGCAGGCTGCTGGCGAGGCGCCCGGGCTACGACGTAGACATCGGCACTGTCATCCGCGAGGCCGCACGTACAGGCACTGCCCTAGAGATCAACTCATACCCCGACCGGCTCGATCTCGACGATGAGCACGCAAGGGCTGCGCGCGATGCCGGGGTGATGATCGCCGTGAACACTGACTCCCACGCCTCAGGGGAGCTCGCCAATATGGAGTATGGTGTATGGGTGGCCCGAAGGGCCTGGCTAGAGCCTCGCCACGTGGCCAACACGATGAGCTGCGATGAACTGATCGAGTGGTTGCACACGCACAAGGCTGCGCGGGGCTGACTGCCTAGCCGGCATATCTCGAATTCGCGCGTGGGCATACTACGGTATGCGCCACGCGCTGATTTATCTCGGGATGTGGAGGCCGACATGCTGCACGTAGTAGTCCGGGCCGTAACCGTCTACTTCGTCGTCCTGGCCGCTATGCGTGTCATGGGTAAGCGAGAGATTGGTAACCTTTCGCCGTTCGACCTGGTGGTCGCCATCATGATAGCAGAGCTCGGAGCGATTCCTCTTCAAGAACACGATATCCCGCTCCTGCATGGGCTGGCGTCCATCGTGGTCTTGGCCGCAGTTCAGGTGGGAGTGGCCCTGCTTTGCCTGAGGTACCCCGGGGTGCGCAGAGCAGTCATAGGCGAACCCACCGTGATCATTGAGGACGGAAGGATCATGGGAAGTAACATGAGAAAGCTTCGGTACAATATTAATGACCTGCTGAGCCAGCTTCGGGACAAGAACGTCTTCAACATATCCGACGTGGAGTTCGCCATGCTCGAGCCGTCAGGGGATCTTAGCATAATGCTGAAGTCACAGCGGCGGCCTGTGACTCCCGAGGACCTGTCGGTGCCCACATCGTACGAAGGTCCCGCTTACCCTCTGGTCGCGGACGGGAAGGTCCAGTACAGGTACCTCAAGATCCTTGACCTGACTGTGAAGGATGTCATCGACAGGCTTCTGGAGAAGGACGTACATAACCTGGAGGACGTCTTCCTGGCCAGCCTGGATACATCCGGCGAGCTGTACGTTACCATGAAAGACGAGGTGTCCCTGGATGAGCTTGAGCGATGACGGCAACAGCCGGGCAGACGAGGAGGTGGAGGCAATGGAGCTTTCACGTGAGTTTCGCGAGCGATTTGTTAGGAATCTTCAGGGACGCGACTACATCCTGTACGGAGGCGTGCTCCAGCTTGCCAGGGAGCGCGGCTTGCGGCGCATCAGTACCAGCATTGTTCAGCTGCCGTCCAAAGAGAACTCCATGTACGCAGTGGTGGAGGCCGAGATCGAAACATCTGACGGCATCTTCCGTGAGCTAGGCGACGCGTCGCCCGAAAGCGTGGCACGGTCGATCCAGCCGCATCTTCTGAGAATGGCTGCCACGCGGGCTAAGGCCAGGGCGATGAGGGATGCTGTTGGGATCGACATGGTAGCCCTGGAGGAACTGGGAGACGCGCAGCCTGCCGAGGACTACTACGATGGGGCGCCGGCGGAGAGCCGACCGGAGGACTTCGTGATCAGGTTCGGCAAGTACTCAGGCCGCTCGCTGGGCGACATACTCGTGATCGACCACGGATACGTGGAATGGCTGGCTAGCAATGCCAGAGACGAAGAGGTGCGTGCAGCGGCCAGGTTGCTGACAGCGCCGGGCCCGGAGCACGCTGCTGCGGCGTCGCCTGCCGAGTGACGGTTCTGCTATAATTGGGTGTAGCATGTCAACCGGACGGTGGGGGGCGATTGAAGTGGCTTCAGCGCAGGGGCGCTCAAGCAGCCCGCATCGGCCAACTCTGCTGGTGCTTACGGGAACAATCGAGGAGACCATTGCCGCTGTGTCTTGTGGGGCGCAAGCGGTGGGCTTTGTCGCCGGAATCGGCTCAGATGACCGACATGGCGGGTCGTGCAGTACTGACTGGTGTTATGAGACGATCCGTCGGGCAACACATTACTGCCGCGTGCGTGGAGTCCAGGTCTACGGGATTCTGAATAGTCCGGCATACTGCGATGCGTCATATGCGGAGTTCAGCCCGGAGGCTGCCCTCTATCGCTCTGGGGCGGAGTATGCCGTCGTCAACAGCCTGGGCGCCCTGGGGGCAGCCAGGCAGGTTTACCCCGACTGGCCCATATGGGCCGGTTGGGGTTTGGCCGTTCACAATGCCGATAGCGTAGTAGATCTGGAGCAGGCCGGAGTGTCGGGCGTTGTTCTTCCCCCTGAGCTCACGGCGGGCGAGATCGCGGAGATCGCCGGGCGCACCTGCGTTCAGCTCGCGGCCCTTGTTCATCAGGAGCGGTGCGCGTTTTACGCAGGCCGCTGCGTCTCCCCCGGCGCGCTCAGGTTGGGGGCCCGAGCGGGCGAGTGTGATCACTGGTGCAGGCACAGGTATACGTTGGAAGCCGGCGAGGCGAGCGTGCCCGGTAGGCGCCGAGCCGAGCGCCGCCTTCTCAGCGTTGGCATGCTGGAGGCCCTGCCTGTCTTGCGTGAACTCGTGGGGGCAGGGCTCAAGTGCTTGGTGGTGGACGGGGCTTTTGGGGGGCCGGAGCACGCGGCAATCGTCACCGGCGTGTACAGCGCCGCCCTGGGCAGGCTCGCACGCGCGCCCGGCTCCTTCGCCGCCATGGCGTCGGAGATGTCGCTTCTATCTCTGGCATCAGGTGATGAGCCTTCGATACGGTCAGAGGAACAGGCCAGCGCGGCGGCAAGGGCCAGGGCGCGTATTGCTGCCGGGCCTCCGCGCATACCCGTGTGCATGCGGGCGACCGCGAGGATCGGAGCGCCTTTACGGCTGGAGCTGGCCGACAGCGAGGGCCATACCGTGACCGTGTCAGGATCAGCTGCGGCTGAGACTGCGCGAACGGCGCCTCTTTCGTACGAGTATCTCCACCGCCAGCTGTCGCGGCTGGGCGACACCCCTTTCGTGCTGGAGAGCCTTCAGTGCGAGCTGGATGGTGTGGCAATCGTTCCCGTTAGCGATATCAGCGATGTACGACGTCGAGCTGCTCGGGCACTGGAACTTGCGAGGGCTGCGCCGCGTGAGCAACAGATCCGCCTAGACGTTCCCATACCGTGGCCGCCCGCTGCGGGCCTGCCGGCTGCGGACCCGTCGGCTTCGCGCCTGGAAGCAGCCGTCAGAGTGAGCGGCGTCGAAGGGGCGACCGCTGCGGCAGAGGCAGGGGCCGCGCTGGTCTGTATCGGGGGCGAGACATTTGTCCCGAAAGCCCCGCTCAGAGCCTCAGAAATAGAGGATGCGGCGCGGGCTGCGCACAGGAGCGGAGCGAAACTGTACTACGCAACATCTCGGATAGCGCATGATCGTGAGATGAACGCTGCCCGGGAGGGACTCCGGCGGGCGGCTGACCTTGGGGCCGATGGGTTCCTCGTCGCCAACCTTGGCCTTGTGAGCTTCGCGGCGCAGCTGACACCGGGTGCGGTCGTGGCCGACTGGTCACTTGGCATTGAGGATCCGTTTGGATGGTGGCTGCTCTCCACTATGGGAGCGGCAGGATTCATTGTTCCTCCCTGGCTCGGCTTGGAGAGAACGTGCGTACTCGCTGAGCGACTCGCGACCGGCGGGCCCGAAGTGTTCGCGTTCGGCCGCGTCGAACTGGGCGTCAGCGAGTACTGCGTAATCGGCAGCGTGTTGGGAGGCAGGTCCGGGAGTCGTGCCTGCTCGGCGCCGTGCATGCGGGGTCCTTTCTCGCTTTGCGACAGCGTCGGCCACATCTACCCGATTCGTTGCGATAGATCCTGCCGTATCCATGTATTCGACTGCGACGAACTGGACCTTATCGACAGTCTCCCGAGGTTTCGACGCGTGGGCCTAGGGCGCGTGTGGTTGGACCTCAGAGGCGAGCCGGCGTCGCGTGTGGCGCGCGTCTCAGGGGAGTACGTCCGGGCGGCGCACAGAGCCCCGGGCGGCCTGTCGTCATGAAAGGTGGAGAGGTGTAGATGGACGAGCGTTCGCTGCGTGTGCTGGAGTACCACAAAGTACGCGACTTATTGGAAAACTGCGTGTCCTGTGGGCTCGGTAGGGAACGGGTGCGAGCTCTTCTTCCCCGAACTCAAGCTGCGGCTGTGGAGGAAATGCAGAACGAGACGAGCGAAGCCAGGGCCGCTCTGGATGCCGGGAAGCAGATTCCGCTGGGCGGGATACGCGATATCCGCCAGGCGGTACACAGGGCGTCTGTTGGCGCCATGCTCAGTTGCGACGAACTGCTTGATGTGCTCTCCACCCTGGCGTCGAGCCGAAGGTTGAAGAAGTGCCTTGCCGCTCTGGGCGAGGCCTACCCCGTGCTGAGCGATGCGGCGCGCGGCATCGATGTGCCGGAGGCGCTGGAGCGCGCTATCGAGGAGGCCATTTCCGAATCAGGCGAGGTGCTGGATCGGGCGAGCCCCGCCCTGAGGAGCATTAGGTCCAGGATTCGCTCTCTCAATAGCCGAGTTAGGGATACGCTCGACTCTATCATCCGTTCGCCCCAGTGGGGCAGAATTCTTCAGGATCCGGTTGTTAGCATAAGGAACGGCCGGTTCGTGGTGCCCGTGCGCGCGGAGATGCGTTCGCACGCATCGGGAATTGTCCATGATCAATCGGGCTCGGGAGCCACGCTGTTCATTGAGCCCATGGCAGTGGTGGAGCTGAACAACGAGATACGCGCTGCAGTGGCCCAGGAGGAGGCCGAGGTCGAGCGAATACTGACGGAACTCTCCGGACGTGTGGGGGCAGCCCGCGACGGGCTTGACATCACCCTGGCTACTCTGGGCCGGGTGGACTTCATCATGGCCCGGGGCAAGCTCTCCCAGCAGATGGGCGCCTCCAGGCCGATACTGAACTCAGAGGGCTACATCAGCCTGACAGGCGCCAGGCACCCGCTGCTTCGAGGAGACGTGGTGCCCATCGATCCGTATCTCGGCAGGGACTTCACGACTCTGGTGATTACGGGCCCCAATACCGGCGGCAAGACCGTTACGCTGAAAACCATCGGCCTCCTGACTCTCATGGCCCAGGCAGGGTTGCACATACCGGCCGAGCCGGGCAGCGAAGTGGCTTCGTTCGACCAGGTGTTCGCAGACATCGGGGACGAGCAGAGTATCGAGCAGAGCCTTTCGACTTTCTCATCGCACCTGACGCACATAGTGGAGATCCTGAAGCGGGTGGACGGGCGTAGCCTGGTACTCCTCGATGAGCTGGGGGCCGGCACAGATCCGCAGGAAGGCGCCGGACTGGCGATGGCGATTCTGGAGCATCTACATGCCACCGGCGCCCGCACAGTAGCTACGACGCACTACAGCGAGCTGAAGGTATTCGCTCATACTGCCGAGGGGCTAAGCAACGCGAGTGTGGAGTTTGACGTGCAGACTCTGAGGCCCACCTTCCGGCTGTCAATCGGCGTGCCCGGCGCGAGCAACGCCTTCGCCATTGCCGAACGGCTCGGGCTGGACGGCGCCATACTGGACAGAGCCAGGTCTTTGGTGGGCGCCGGCGGGCAGCGCATGGAGACGATGATCACGAGCCTCAAGGAGGAGCATGAGCGCGCCAGTGTGGCAAGGTCGGACGCTGAGGCGCTTCGCGCGCGCTACCTGAATCTCAAGGACAAGTACGAAGCCCAGGTGAGCAAGTTCGCGGCCGAACGGGCAGAGATGATGCGCAAAGCCAGAGCCGAGGCCGAACAGGTCGCCCTGGAGGCGAGGAAGGAGGCCGAGGCCATCATCGGTCAACTGCGAGCCGCTCAGGCTGAACAAGCGGCGCGCCTATCCGCGCCGGGAGATGTGTATCCGGGAATCGCTGACGACGAAATCCGAACCGCTCGGCGGGATCTCGAGGCCTTGAGAGACTTGGTGCGCGAGCTTACGCCGATCGACGATCTGCCGGGCGCCCTGGACGCTCAAGGCGCCGGGCCGGAAGAGGGACTCGCCGATGATGACAGCGCGACCCAGCTGTGTCCGGACGATGAGGTGGAGATCATCGCCCTGGGCCAGCGCGGCAGGATCCTGGAGCGAACCGGCGCAGACGAGTTCGTAGTGAGCGTAGGGCTCATGAGGGTGAACGCAAAGCGAGATTCGCTTCGCCGGCTGCGAAGCGGCGCCGACGACAGACGCAAGGCGATGGCGCCCGGTTCAGACAGCGGAACCATACGCATGGAATCGGAGAAGGCGCGCACCATCATGACTGAGCTGGATATGAGAGGCATGCGCGTCGATGAAGCTCTGGCTCGGGTGGACAAGTATCTTGACGACGCAGTGCTTTCCGGCCTCCCGCGCGCAAGGATAATCCATGGCAAGGGCACGGGCGCTTTGCGGGAAGCAGTGCGCGATCAGCTTCGGCAGGACAGGCGAGTGGCCAGTATCAGGCCCGGAGAGGCGGGCGAGGGCGGCGACGGCGTGACAGTCGTGTCGTTTCAGAAGGACTGATCACGCCTGTCCTCACAATCAGGGCTCTTCAGGCGGGGCCTCTTCATTGCCCCGCCACGGAGCCTCGAACGAGCTGGAGACTGAGTGAACACTGCACGCGTGCGTCGGCTGGGCGCCTTCGATGAACTTCTCCGTTATGATTCCGGATGCAGGGCAGTTGGAGGTGGCCAGCTCACCGGATGCGGTGCATACCCGTACCCCTGTCAGTACGCCCTCGGGGACCGCGAAATCCCGCGGAGGCGCCCCAGCCAGAGCTTTTCGCATGAAGGCTCCCCATATCTCAGCGGCTTTTCCGCTGCCTATGACGCCGATGTTCGGATAACGCATCTCGCGATTGGCGTCTTCGCCGATCCACACAGCGGCCACCATGTCCGGCGTGAAACCTACGAACCAGGCGTCCGTGTTGCTGTCGGCGGTTCCGGTTTTGCCTGCGGCGGGACGTCCTATGTCGGCGCGTCTCCCTGTTCCGTTCGGGGAGTAGATGACGCCCCGCATCATGTCGGCGACTATATACGCGGTGCGCTCATCCAGCACCATCTCGCGCTGGGGAACGTTGGATTCGAGCAGCACGCCGTCGGCATCCCGCACTTCCAGAATGAAATACGGGGTGACCTTCACTCCCGCGTTGGCCAGAGAGCTGTAAGC
>CAYZHL010000091.1:0-9248 GCA_964478095.1 uncultured Clostridia bacterium
TGGACGCATCCGTGCGGCGCGAATCGGCCGGCAATGGAGGATTCCGAGGCAGGCGGTGGAAGAGCTGGTTCGCGGGAAATTCGATGGGCATATGCAGGCCCTTGAGGCCCTGGCGGCTATTGGGGGTCCTGAGGCGGAGCACGAGGCGCAGGTGATTTACGACCGGATGCGCGGTGAGATACCGGGACTTCTGGACAAACTGACGGCCCTGGCCGCCACAGCGGACGATGCCACAAGGGCACAATGCGAGAGACTGTTGGACATTGCAGATAGGCTGAGCGCGACAGACGAGAACATTGTGTTCGATCTATTCGGCACGTTAACGGTGTGGGAAGGTACGCGACGGATACTACGCAAGTCGAAGCAGTAGTGATCATCAAAGGCTGCGTAGAGCAAGGAGCGGAAGGGTTTGCTCGATGGCCGGCAGGCGGGCGGCGGTGTGACATTGTTGGCGCAGGCCGCTGCATCATTGGGAGAATCGGACTATACCAAGCAAGAGACTACCGCCCTAATTGACGGCACTGGGCCCGCCGCTGCGCACGACGCGCCAAGAGCCCCGTAGCGTGGTGACGTCGGGCTCAGACGATGGATCACCCTACCCAAAGATTTGACGGGCCCCCTAGGGCGTCCTGGGAGGCCGTTTTTATATCCCGGGCCGCGAACCTTCGCCAGATCCCATCTGATGGTGTCTGCAACCGCCGTGTTGGCGGATTCCACCGCTATGCGCGCCGCCTATCTTTACTGGCTGCGCGGTTTACCTGTTGAGCGATTTCCTCAATGCTGGCGAAGTCGTCCACCCGGATCAGAAACGTGAACATAACCTTATCGATCGACTTCCTGGATAGACCCAGATTGTTGAGTATCCACCCCAGCGCGATGAGTAGCACAGAGTCCGCATCTGGGGTCTTACCCTGCCGCTCTAGTTCGCCAAATCGGTTAATGCACTCCCTCATGAACGGCTGAAACTCGTCGAATTCAAGCTTCACAGCCGCCGCTGCCACGTCTTCAGGTGCTCCATCACGGTTCAGAAGTTGGGCGGTGACTAATACCATCTTCGTCTTACTCTCAATCATGAGGTCTTGCCGGAGTTTTGCATTCTTCAGGTTGGACCATACGCCAGTTGCGAGTACCCAATTCATACAGGCAAAACCCGTCACCAGCTTCCTGCGTACGTCTGCTCTGGAGACAATACATAGCTCAATCGGTACTTCCTCCAGTATACTCTGGAGCACGTCTGAGAACTCAATAGCTTTGGCCGTACCCACCTGAGCGATGAGCTGGCACATCTCATCCAGCGGGGTCATGTAATCATCACTCCCACGTCAACCCACGTGATTAGCATCAAGAGAACTCTGGTTCACCTGGCGTGCTACTATCGACCCGCGCCTTGGGCCGCTATATCAACCAACTTCACTCTGAACGCCTGCATAAGCCCAGAACGGAGATTCAGCATGACATACTGTTAGGGAAGGATCCTAAACTTCTCAATGAGCCGCTTCCAGAAGCCGCTATTGCATAGTACGATTCGCTCCATGAAGAACATGAGAAGTAAAGGGCTCTTGTACTTGACACCTGCCAGTTCAGTGGTTGCCTGGCACCCGAGCCTATCGAACAGAAGCGACGCAATGGCCCCGAGTGGATTCTCGACCTCGTGAACCGCCTGTTTCCAAACCTCGCCGTAGTCCTGGAGCACTTCCCGTCCCCACGGCTCCGAGGAGAGGTCCGATACGTATTGTACTACGTACTCCCGGATACGATCTGCTTGATCAACCGGGAGGAGGTTAGGAAGTGCCTCCATTTCAACCGCCATGACCGCTAACGAAAACTCAAGAATGGCCGAGTCATCACCTGGCAGGCGTTCGCCGCAAATTCCTTTCACATCGCTAACCAAGCGTGGCCAGATCTCTTGAGCACGTTTGATGCTCGCCAACACAAAAGAGACGGCAGCCGTGATCTCAGGTAGCTCTTCTCTTACCGGTTCATTCTGTTCCATGAATACGAACTCCCCATCTTCATCAGTTCTGACCAGCCATGGTGATTCCGCCTGACAGCATGTCAGTCAGCTGCACAGCTACGAATGGTTAACCGATACCCACGATTGTAGCAGATGCTACTTCGCGCATAAAGTTCCTATTCTTCGGAAGACAATAGCTTTCCTGCCCTCAGAGTATGGGATGCCCACCGCGCGGACAGTGTCCCCCCGCAGTGTGCCTGGCATGATCGTTGCCCAAGAAGCCGAGATCCCGAGAAAGGAGATTGCGGAAAACCTCTGGACTGGAGCATAGGAAAAACCGCATGAAGCTATGGGTAGTCGAATAATGCGCCAAAAAAAGCAGGCCCGTGCCGCAGATCAAGCGCACTACGGTGGAGGCTAAGGCGCAGCTGGGCGCTCGATTTTCTGG
Organism: uncultured Clostridia bacterium; assembly: GCA_964478095.1. Taxonomy (GTDB): domain Bacteria; phylum Bacillota; class DTU025; order DTU025; family DTU025; genus UBA5389. Next base: position 2,403 of record CAYZHL010000091.1, read on the forward strand.
TCGTGAAAACCAGAGGAGTTTCCAGAGGGTTCTAGAAATACATGAAATGAACGCAGTTTTTGTGATATGGGGGAGGTCATGGAGGTGCGAATTCCAAAATGGGCTTTGGCCCTGGGCACGGGCGTGATTCTGATATTGGCAAGCGCGATGGCCTTACAGGGGTGTGCTTCTGCAGGCGGACAAGCAAAGACAGTTGATGCGGAACGGCTTGTGATTCGGGACTCTAAACGGCGAGTACGTATCGAGCTGGCTGTCGTGGATGATGAACCGGTAATCCGGCTGATGAACGAATCCGAACAGCCCGTCTTCGATATCATTGCCGTCCCTGGCCCGGAAGGGTTTCGCTTTCGCACATACTCGGGAGGGAGCATGGGTAATTGGGACCCTATAGATATCCTGACCCAAGATCACCATATCCCGGAGATTGCGGAGCTGAAGGTGCTGGAGATGAATGCGTGGCTAAACACCGACGCATACGGCCTGACAGACAAGCTTGTCACAAAGAGTTTCCGCGCTGAGCTCGTTCGGCTGCCGCAGGAAGAGGAGGGGTATTCCGCATATGGAATCCGTGCCATGGTGGATACCAAGACTCAACCGAGATGGAATACTTACCTTGGCGCCGGGCGTTTCTCAGTGTCCGATCGAGAGATAAAGGTAGCATATGAGGAAGCCGCCGAAGCGCTACTCTCCGATATAACAAACTTCCTGCCGATATGGCGCAGTAACCTTGAGATCACGTTCCAGATTGACACCAACTACGTGGGCACGTGGAAGAATGGTGTTATGAATCTCGCGGGGGATCGATAAACGAAGGCGAGAACAGGCGTGTCGGGCACCAGACGTCCAGGTGCCCGACACTTACGGCGATTACCTCTCGTTGTAGCCGTTTCCAATCGCGTCACAGGTTAGACACCAATTGATAGACTACAAAGATTCCTTCTTTTTCAGTTCCTTCTGGCCTACTAGGGCCAGAACACCGCCGATAAGAAGAAGTGCTCCGGGCATGATATACATCGCGGATGTCAGAATGATCCCCAGAACACCCGCGATGATCATCATGATTCCCCCAGCCTTGGGCTTCGCCATCGAGATTGCAGCACCGATGAGCCCAACAATCGACACAGGCACTGCGGCAATGCCAAGCCCAGTAACTGTAGAGGCCCCTTCGGTCTTAATAATGATTCGGCGTCCACCGAGAAACGCAGTGGTGAACGCGGATGCTATACCCCACAAGGAGCCTATTAGACCAACTACGAGGGCACCGACTCTCATCCCTATACCTCTCCTTCCTGTCAGATTCTCTTCGGTCTAGCTGCCAAGGAATCTTGGCGAAAAACTGCATTTGTCATCCGTCAGCCTATCCTCAGGCTTTGACATCTCATTCCGACGTAATCTCCGAACCTAGGACACGATCTCAATCCTGGCAGCCGGCTGAGACACAGCAGAGCCCCGCATGTCGAGTGCAGTCTCCACGTCGTTGTAGCACGCCTCTTCAGCGATGTTGAGCGGATTTCGGACAGGTCGCCCGAAGCCCGATTATCGCTGGTAGTGCCAGAGGTCGGTCCATGGTCAAGAGTACCGATCACCGCCTTTCGGCGCTTATTTGATTTACATGGTTTCGGGCCCCGTCGGGCTTATCGCCCAGTGCTTGCCACGCGCTGGCACGTACAGGCGCAGGTTGTCTCAGTGTCCATGACAGCGCCCAGCCGACTCTTCCCGCGGGCAGAAAACTCATGCTAGTAGAACGTCTCGTCTACTATCTTCCACCTACCTTGTTCCTTCTTGAGGAGCACAGCCATGGGAGTATCGATGCCAAAGTAAGATATGCTGTAGCCGACTGCTGCCTCATCGCCATCGCGGTAGGCTTCGCCCAGAACACTCCATTCGAGCATGCTGATCATGTTTCCCCAGGGGCTCGAACCGTAGCGGTACTGGGCAGCCTCGGGCAGGTTGCCGGAGCCTAGATGAGAGTTCTTCAAAGTGTCGAGCTGTTCAGAATGGAGAAGTCCAAGAACCGTGTCCCAGTCGTGCCTCTCGACCGCCGTGAGAAATTGGGTTGTCACTTGTACTGGCGATGCTGTCGTATCCAAAGCAACCAAGATGATGAGAAACGCTACTACCATCACAAGGCCAACAAGCAGGGACATGAACACCAAGCGCCAACGACTCTTGTTCCGTGTGCCTCGCTTGGGATCCGTCTTCGACGACTGTACATCGTGCGGCAACGATGCGGATGCGCGGTCAGGTTCTGACGGCGCGGTCGGATAGCGGTGGCCGCACTTGGAGCAGAATCGGGCTTCTTCGGGGTTTTGGGCACCACATGCTGGGCAATACATATCACACCCTCCTAGCGACCGAAATGCAGGTTTCGGATTGGCTCTGCGAGAAGCACAGCATGCGAACACTCCTAGAGAGTCGTTTACGGACAACGAGTTCGCCGCGCCGGCGGAGAGCAACCTTCGGCGACTAGGTCTAGAACGACGTCGTCACCAAGGCGGCTTGTCGAACGTATATGGATCCACGTCTGTCTCTGAGGATTGGGTTTGCCATGCTCCCGCCTCCGATGCAGTCTTAGGGGGTTCATCTTTCGAGGACACGCCTAGCGCCTACCACCACCAGTTAGGCTTCTTGATCGAGTTAATTGATTCTTGGGCAGATTCGCGCACCTCCGGATGCGAATCTTTCAGTGCTTGCTCAAGAGCCGTCATCACATTCGAGGCATCTGATCCGATTGCCCCCAATGCCTTCGCTGCCAGCGACCTCAGCCTGTAGCTAGACTTGTCGCCGAGCGCGGTGATGAGCGCGGGTATAGCCGGCTCGGCATCCTCCTCCAGCTGCCATAGTATTGCGGCAGCCATACGGCGCTCATCGTAAGACTTGCTCTTGAGAAGGTCAATGAGCTGCCGGACGGATTTCGTATTGATGGATGCTAATGCTTCTGCCGCGCTTGTGCATACTCTCAAGTCGTTATCTGCAACGAGCTTGGATAGCGGGCCCACAGCATCCTGAGCCGAACTGCCGACAAGGCCGACTGCAAAGGCCGCAGCTGCCCTAATGCGATGGTCCGGATCACCAAACATACCTGTGAGCAAGCGGATCGTAGACGAGGACTGCGTTTTGAGTGAGGCGAGGATACTCATGGAAACGCCCCTCACCATGTACTGTGTGTGGTCGTCGGCGTCGGGGATTCCTTTCGTGGCCAGTTGCGTCAACATTACCGCCGCAGTGCGCTCATCTTTCTTGATCTCGTCTATGATGGCGCCTGCCTTTTCTATGGCCCAGCTATCGTCGCTCAAAGCCATGAACTCCACCAGCGCGGGAAGGGCTGAGGCGCCCATGCGGCGCAGTGAACGTTCGGCTACTCTCCTAACATCATTGGAGTCATCGGCCAAGCCTACGGCAAGCTCGCGTGCAGCTGGTTCTCCTATGCTTTCGAGGGTCTCTGCAGCAAGCATACGTTCTTCTTCCCATACACGCGGATTAGCCAGTACATCCCTGAGTTCGGACTTGGCGGAGGCTGCAGCTGGTCCCATAGACGCCAGAACGGAGAGAGCGCTGAGACGCTCCTTGCCATCCAACGCTAAACCTTCTTTGACCTGGGGAATCCCCTCCGGGTTCTGTTCGATCAGCCAGAGCAGCTGTCCGCAAGCGCAGCGAACCCGGACATCATCGTGGCTTATTCCTGTGCGGATTGGGCCTATGGCTGGCGACCCTATGGCCTCAAGTGCCCTGAGCGCCTCGCTCCACGTGTCGTCATCTGACAAGAGCTCAACCAAGGCAGAAGCTGCGGGGGCCGCTGTACTACCCATACTGCCCAAAGCGCGAACTGCCATGGTGCGACATTCACGCTTTGTATCCATAGTGAGCTCAGCCAGGGCGGGAACAGCGCTTGAAGGAACCTGCGAGCCAAATCGCGCGAGTGTATTGGCGCACCCGGCACGCACCTTCCAGGAGTCATCAGCGAGCCCTTCAATCAGCGCTGGAAATGTCCCGCTTCCCATGGAGTGGAGCGCGCCGGAAAGCCTCAACACTATGTTGCTGCCCTCTGTCCACGTGTATTTATCGAACCGTTGGACCAAGTAAGGGGCCACCTCTGCAACTTCGGGCCCCAATCTTCCTATGGCCTCCACCGCAGTAAGCAAGGTCGAGGTCCATCTGCACTGATCTACTATCGCTATGAGCTGGCCTACAGCCTCGGGACCTATGTTCACGAGGGCATCAGTTGTGAGAGAGATCAGCTTATCGTTATCCCGGTAGTCATCTGCATCCCGACCGAAGGTCCCTAAAGAATCCATCGCGGGTCTGGCAGCAGGACCCATAGCCACCAGCGTCTCAAGCGTCGTCTCTACAACGATTTCATCCCGTGGGGATATGCGCAAAAGGATTCTGCCGAGGATTGGGGCTGCGCCTTCACCCATCTGGCCAAGAGCACGAATCGCGGCGATGCGGCTCTCTGTATCAGAATCTTCAACTGCTATCGACTCTAGGGCTGGAAGCGCCGCAAGATCCCGTATGCCGAGCTTACCCAAAGACTGCGCTGCTGAGATACGGACTTTGGCGATCGGGTCGGTAAGCGCATTCATCAATCCGGCTACGGCCTCGTTGTACATGCTAGAGACGTCTCCAAGAGCTTTCGCTGCGTCTCTTCTGACAGTCCAGATGGGATCACTCAGCGCTTTAATGAGATTGGGTACGGACGAGACATCTGCACTGGCGCTCATTGTGGTTGGTACCAAAGTGCATACAGCGACCAGAGTGAGCATTAGGAGCAGGGCAACAAGAAAACGTGAAGGGCGTCGCAAAAGCGCTGTTAAGTTGTCGTCGCGTTCTTTCAAGTCATACATCTCCTTTTGATTCGCGAAACTCTGAGATTCGGCCATACGGATCCCACTACCGTTGGCGAATAGTCTCGGGCTTCGTTTCTCAGCCTTCCATCGACTCTAGCCGCTTGATTCGCGCCTGAATGCTAGGATGTGTCGAGAAGATGCTAGCCCAGCTTGCCTTGCTATTGATCTTAAAGGCCGCATATGCCTTTTGTTCCTGTGGAAACGCCGGCGCTTCCGTTCCCAAGACGCTCAAGGCATGTATCATGGAATCGGGGTTGATAAGTCGGGCCGCTAGAGCGTCAGCTTCATACTCACGTTTGCGCGAGAAGGCCATAACCACCAGATTGCCAAGGAAGAGCACGATTACGTTGAGTACCCACACGATGGCGCTCACAATCCAATAGGTAACTGCGCTCACCTCGTCAGACCAAAACGCCGCCGCTTTAGAAAGCCACGCAGGGATCATGATTAGCATTGAGATGGCATTGACTACACTCTGAACGAGGGTGAGCGTGAGCATGTCTCCGTTGGCTATGTGGGCAATCTCGTGTGCTGCGACGGCTGCTATACCTTTGGCATCCATGTGTTTGAGAAGACCGGCGCTGAAGGCTACCATAGCATTGCCGCGGCTGGGTCCGGTTGCGAAAGCGTTCATGTCGCTGCTCTCATATGTCCACACCTCGGGGCATTTCGGAAGCCCGGCACGCGCCGCCAGACTCTCTACTAGGCGATAGAGGTGCTCTTCCCCTTCGGATTGAAATCGGCCATCATGTATCCGCTTCATCTTGTGCGCTCTCTGGATGAGCCACTTCGACAGCATCAACATGATGAGGGGCATCACGCATCCCAGCACCAGAAAAAGCGGAAAAGCCGTAAGCAATTTGCCGCCCGAGATGACCCCCAGCGAGGCTATAACCGCGGCATTCACCAGAACAAACCATCCCGCGATGCGTCCCAGGTTACTGTGCAATCCCAGAGCGTCGCGCGCGCGGACCTGATCGGTGATCTCGGGCCACGTGGCCCCTTCTGGTAGCGTGAATTTGCCGTTACCAGCGTCGCCTGCCGGCGCAGGTGCGGTGGTTGCCACGCCCGGGTCGTCCTTTGTCGCAGGTAGTTGTGAAGCTCCGCAGGACGTACAGAATGCGCTCTCCGAAGGGTTGTCGGCACCGCAAGAGGGACAGGCCTTCCGGCTGACCGACTCAATAGGTGATCCGCAACCCATACAGAACTTAGAGTCTGGCGAGTTGTCACGCGTGCATTTGCTACACTTCACAGGGACTCCCCCCTCAAGTTGGGATAAATACGATATGGCAAGTGTCGCGCTAATTCCAATCATTGCACACTAGCCCAGGATTTCCTCCAAACGTGCCGACTAATAACGCATAGGTACCGATTTTTAGAGGCAATGCCGATACCGGTATGCCATACAACCGAGGGGGCCCCCCGTACGGAGAGCACCCCCCTGGTACCTTTACTCTTCTTCGAGTTCTTCGAGCCTCTCCCTCACGTCTTCGACGGCCTGTTCCAGTCTGTCCTCGCCCTTTATGACATCCATGGCCTCCTCAAAGCCTATGATGAGTGCGGCGACGAAGTCTCTGTTCGTTCTTCATTCCTCCTTTCCGACAGTTGATCGATTCGTCGGGCGCATGCAGTGGCCCCGCTCACAGCGCCGCCCACGAAGCCGCAGGCGAACAGGACGGCCCCGCCCAGCGGGCCGGCAAGCATGAAGCCTGCGGCGCACCCCAGCGACGCCCCGCTGAGGCCTCCGGCAGTTGCCGCGCCTGAGATCAGCGCTGCCCGGGTCTCGCGCCTCATGGAATCAAGCTCCCTTCTGCGCGGCCTCTCTCTGGTCGCGCCAACGGTTAAAGCTGGCCCGGGCGGCCTCGGGTTTCTTGGCGACCCCGGCCACGGTCAGGTGGCAGAACTTCTCTTCGGGAATCGAGTCGAAGGAGGCGTCTGGCGGGGCCCCAGCAAGCGAAAGGGCCCAACCCTTGACATCCTCTTCGGGAGTGAGGCCCTG
>CAYZHL010000092.1:0-5618 GCA_964478095.1 uncultured Clostridia bacterium
GCCGCCACAGGCTGCATCATGCTCTTCATGCCCACAGAGCGGGCGACTGCTTGCACAACGAAGTACGAAAAGGACAGCACGGCCGCGGCAACCACGCCGAAATACCCTCCTGCCCGCCTCGGAGATCTTGTGACCAAAGGCGCGCCGATGACTGCGAATACCAGCGCTGCCATGGGCTCAGCCAGCTTCAGGTGGTACTCGACTCTCAACCCCTCAACCCGGATCCCGCTCTTCTCGAACAGGTCTATGTGAGACTTCAGTTCCTTTCTCGTCATCTCCCGGGGAGTCTTCTGGCTGGAGACAAACGTCTCCATGGCGCTGTCCATGATGATCTCGAGTTTCTCGAAAGACATGGACATCGTCACATGCCCAGCGGCATCCAGTTCATGGATCACCCCGTCACGGAGCGTCCACCTTCCCTCGCCAACATCTCCGCGCCTGGCCGATACTATCCGCGGGAAAGATCCATACTCCGTTTCGTACACCATGATCCTCTCCATGGTCCCCAGGGCCTTGTCTACCTTACCCACATAGAACTGGCGACCGCCCGGCGCTGCGAAGAAGATATCCTGTTCAACACTGGGAAGGACGTCTTTTAGTATTATCTCTCGTACTATGGTCTCCGACTTGTGAGATGCCCACGGAACCACTGTCTCTCCTAGCCAGAACCCTCCGACGCTAACAGCGGCGCCCATCAGGATCAGGGGAAGAACAATCCTGGTGAAAGGGACTCCTGCAGCACGAATAGTGGAAAGCTCGGAATCGCGCGCTAGGCGCCCCAGGCTTATCAACGCCGCGAACAGCACGGCTACGGGGAGCACCTGGACGACGATTCCGGGAAGGCTGTAAAGCAGCATGCGAACGACAGCAAGCACTGGTACGTTCTTCTGGATGATGAAGTCGACCAACATGAACAGCTGCCCGCTGAGCATTATGATAATGAAGGCAGATATCGACAGGATGAACGGGCCCATGAACTCACGAACCACATACCTGTCAAGAATCCTCATGGGCCGATACCTCTCAATAGCGGGGAGACGCGCTCTGCGTCTCCCCGCACGCCGCATCGCTTTGAACCACCGTGGTTCTGACTCGGCAGGAAACCGCGGCGCCGCCCTATTTGGCTCCGCCCTTCTTCAGCACTGCCTCAGTGATATCTACACCACCAAGGTGCACAACGCTGCTATCGAGCACTACCGTGACGCCCTTTTCCTTGGCGACGGCAGCTATGGCGTTCTCCAGCGCCTTCTGCGCCGGATCCAGCTGTTCGCGAGCATAGTCATTGTACTTCTTGTTGTACTGGTCGAGAAGCGTCTTCTGGCTCTCCTCGTCCTGACCCTCGGCCTTCTTGTTGAGTTCCTTCTCCAACGCCGCCTTCTGCTTGGCAACATTCTCCCACGCAGTCTTCATGGCCGGGAACTCCTGCCCGACCCTGGCGCCGTCAAGCTTGCCTATCACAACAGACTCGCCCGCCGCCCGGGAGACTGCCATGTTGGTTAGCCCAAGCCCCAGGCCCACCAGGAGAGTGCAGATAAACAGAGTAACAAGTGCTTTTGGAAGGTTCTTGAACATGCAGGTCATCCTCTCTTTCGTTCGTATAGCTCAATCCATTGCGACGCGCCCACTGAAGGCATTCGCGCTGGCAGACGCGGCATAGAGACGGCGCCGACCCGAGCGGCGCCCAGCCAATTATACAACAGCCGGCCCGAGCTGTCATTCCGCTTCGCCGATCTAGAAGGTCTGCCCAAAGCTGAAGTAAGCCTGGCCACGACCTTCGGCGATCCCGTAGTCGATGCGGATCATGCCCAGCACCGGAACGGAGACTCGCACTCCTACCCCGTATCCTATCTTGGTCTTATCAAGCGCGAACGAATCCTGGGCATTCCAGGCCTGCCCTGCATCGCAGAATACCACACCCTGAAGGCCCTTGGTTATCCTGAACCGGTATTCGGCGTTTGCCAGAGCCATGCGGTCGCCCTCGATGTCGCCGTACTTGTAGCCCCGCACAGTCTCGGCTCCGCCCAAGCGGAACCGCTCCTGCTCAGGCAGGGCGCTAATGCCGAACCCGGAGCTAACGCGACCCGCAAGCACGTGGCCGTCACGGATCTGGTAGTAAGCGGAACCCTCGCCTTCGACCTTGGTGAAGCTATTGTCGCCCCCAAGCACGCCTCCGGCGTATTCCACAGACCCGGTCAGCCTATGGCCCGATGTGGGGTTCCACAGGTCGTCTCTGGTGTCGTTCACAGCCGATACCGTAAGAGACCGTGTTATGCCCCCCTGGGGGATAGTTCCCTGTTCATCTGGATTCAGGGCTCGGGTGACAGCATTGTCCATCTTGAACTTGAGGAACGCCCTGGTGTTCAGGGAGAGCGTTCGGCCCACTGTCACATCGCCGCCCGTGCGGTTTTCGCTGTACTTAATCGGCTCGGGCTGCTCCTGCCCCTCTTCGGGTTTCGGAGTGAACTTCTTCTCGGACGACTTGCTGAACAAGTTGAAGCCCAGCGAAGTCTTGCCCGTCTTGCCCACCCACGGCTCATAGAAGCCCAGCTCGTAATTGCTCTTGCCATTGGCGAATTCAGCCTTGATGTTGACCGTTTGGGCATTGCCGAGGAAATTCTGGTCGCCGAGCTCGATGAAGCCCATGAGGCCATCAGCCGAGCTGTAGGCCAAGCTCAGATTGGCGATGCCGGTCTTTCTCTCAGTGAGAACATAGTTAATCACATATTCGTACCTGCCCTGCACCGGCTCTACAGTGGCTTCGACATTCTCGAAAGCGCCCAGCAGGTAAATCTTCCGCCGATCCTCGTTGATCTTGTTGACGTTGATATAGTCGCCAGGCTTGGTCTGAATGGCGCGCCATACTACCTGGGGCTTTGTCTTCTCGTTGCCGGATATCTTCACATCGGCCACAGTCCACTCCACCAGATGCAGGGTGAGTTCGCCGTCCTCAGACAAAGAAGGCTCGATGCTCGCCCAATAGCCCTTCTCCTGGTAATGCTTGCCTATGGCTTCGAGATCGGACCTGAGCTGATTCGAGTTCAGTTGGGAGTTGGCTTCTGTCGCCATCAGCCCGCGGAGTTCCTCGGTAGGTATGAGATTGTTCCCACTTATCGAAACGCGGCTGATGACTGGAAACTCCCTGACCAGCACAATGAGTTTCACGCCCCCGAGGTATGGAACGGTGTTCGCCCCCAGATCAGCGAACCAGCCCAGGGAGTCGACGGCGGCAAAACTCTCTTGGACAGCCTTTTCAACCAACTGGTCGCCTATCTTGATACTCATCTTGTTGATGATCGTCTCTGAGTCGATTCTGACGTTTCCCTGGACTTCTATGGCAGTCACCCTGCCAAGCGTTTCGGCCGACGCCCCCAGAGCGGCTGACGAGGCCACAAGCATCGTCACCACCAAAACGGCCAGCATACCGCAGAATCTCCTGGCACTGCTTGAGTTCAACAATCTCCCCTCCCACATCTCACCCCGCCTGATCACACGCATGACCAGATGAAGTCGCTCCTACACCTGAATGGCTTGGTTTTCTATTCTACTCTGTGAACCCGAATCCTTCTGCGCTCACCCGGGTGATCAATTCGTAAGCGCTCGTCCGAGCCCACTTATCATGTATAGACGCAGCCGGGCGAGCAGAAGTTTCACGAGAAGGTCCCCCTCAAGCACTTCTTTCTCAAACCTTTCCTCGGGCTTCACCGATATGTGCATATCGCCCGGCACACCATCTACGGATACTATCGTCGGGAGTCCTGATGCCACATCCCGCGCCGCCAAGACGAACTCGGGCGGATCACCCGGCTTCCCGGTGAAATGCACTCCTCCTGACACGACCTCCAGCGGAACACCATACACATCTATCTGCCCAGACGACAGGTTCAGATCTCCAGAGGCTGTTGGTCGCTTTGTGCTGCCCTGCACATGAACAGTTCCAGGCAGCGCCCATGCCCATGACTCGCCTCGCACGACTTTCACATTCTCGCCGACCTCAACATCGATATCCAGATCCGCCTCTGGAACGGGAACCCCGCTCTGGACTCCGGCCACCACCAGATCCATCTGAGCGTCTCGCACGGCGGCCCGCCCTCTGAGGAGAAGCCGTTTGCCTGCGCGCAGCGCTAGGTCTGCATCGATAAGCCCCGAAACAAGCTGGTGATCGACTCTGACCGCCGACGCCGTCGCGCGCCACGATTGGGCTGATCCGGATATCTCTATCTCACCGCCGCCCAGTTGGGCCCGGACCCCGGGCACGCGCAAGCCGACGCCGCCTTCACTGGATCTGCCGTCACTGAGGGCCGTGTCCCGAGCAGCAACAGTAGCATCGGAAGAAACCCTAACCACAGTAGATGCCTCGATCACGCCCGAGACGCCCGTGAACTGGTGGGGCAATCCCTCTGGCCATCCCTCTGCGCGCACAGCGCCATCGGCAAGCCCTATGCGAACAGAAGCGCGGCCATCAGGGACAATCCTGGCGTCTGCGCGCCACTCCACCCAGCCCTGGGCGGGAATGGGCCTGCCCAAGGCTCTGGCGATCTGCGCCAAAGTAGTCTTCTGGGCGCGGGTACTGATCACGATGTCGCCCGGCCTGTCGCCGGCGCCGCGGGTGCGCTCTGCCGACACCTCGAGCTTCAAGCCATTAACGCGCGATTTCCCGATCTCCATGGCCTTTATGTCCACAATTCCCTTGGCGGAAAGCGTGGTCGCATTGGGAGTAAAGCCTGGGATCACAGCGGTCGCGTCCAGTCGGGCATTCAGGCGTCCGGGGCCGATTGCCGACGCCGGGGCAGAATCATCTCCGCCTGCGTCCGCGTTCCCGCTTCCGCTGAAGCTGACCTCACCATCCACACGTATCCTGCCGTTTGCATCCGTCGCGAGCTGGCCAGTGAAAGCCCATCCATCGTACGAAACCCCTGTCAGGACGGCCTGTCCCCTCACGCGCACCGCGGCGGAGCCTGTTCCCGCTGAGCTCCCGGCAGTGAACCTGCCACGCACCATGCCTCCCAGTAGTCGGGCCGAGACGTCATCCACGGTTACTGCGCCGCTCGATAGCGTGACCACGCCGCGAGCATCCGCCAACTCCATCGCCTGGCCAGGCCGTTGTGTGTCGCAGTATGACGCGTTGGCCACAGCGACCGACCATGCAACGGTCGATCCGCCCGTAACCGGCTCCAGCTGAACATCTCTCAGCTCAACCTTGCGCTCGGCAGGCCTGCTGCTTTCGGCCTCGCCTGAACGGCCGACCACGACGACAGCATCGCGGATGGAGATCGTGCCGGCGAAAGCAGTGACGCCCCGGCCCGAATCCGCCCTTGATCCGGCTCCTGACCCTGACCCCGAGGGTGACCCTGACCCCGAGGGTGACCCTGACCTCGAGGGTGACCCTGATGGAGGCTGATCAATAGGGGCAGCTCCTGTAGATTCGGTGTGACCCGCGTACTTCTGAAGCGCGGTCCAGTCTGCCTCCACCCCTTCCGCGCGGATCGCGGTCACACTCAGAAGAGGGTGGGCGCGGGCCCTCAGCAGTGAACGGAAGTCGTAGGCAACAAGCACCCGTTGCGCACTCAATCCTTGTCCTAGCTTCACACCGGACATGGCCAACGACCGCATGCCATGCA
>CAYZHL010000092.1:5628-9220 GCA_964478095.1 uncultured Clostridia bacterium
CCGCACGTCGGCGCCGCCAAGCGCGCGAGACAAGACGGCCCCGGCCACGTCGGAACCGATCGCAGCTAAGCTGCTCCGAAGCGCCAACCACCCCACGGCGGTCAGGGCAAGCAAGAGCATTAAAACGCACATTGAGCGCCTCATTCGCAGGCGGCTGATACGCGCCACAAGCATTCACCACCGCTGTCCACTTCGACGGCGTATGACTATTTCCTCCGGCGACCGCCGAGTGAAACATCGGTTAGCTGGGCATATGATGTTGCGTATGGTACAAGGTGGTAACCTAGGCACCCATCGGCATGCTTTGGCCCGGCGGAGTATAGGTGGATTGCTCCTCAGTGAAGGTTGGCAAGCGGCTGCAGCAGGCCCAGGTGATGCGGCAGGGAGAGGGCCGCCTTCGCCGAAAGGGCATCCTAGCTGCTCTTGCTATGGCGGCTGCCAGCCAAAACGGCTGGAACTGGCATATCGTCAATTGTTGACATTAGTTTTGGAGATACCCTCAACTTTTGAGTACATCGATTTCGGAAGGCCGCCTGACCGCCTCCAAATCACGAAAATCGGGGGGTATCCGACGGGTCTGGGCAGTGAAGCAGGCAGGCGGGCCGACATAATATCCCACGATATGGCGTTGTTTGGCAGCAGCTCGCGAGCTATGTCATGCAGCGCCAGAGATTCACCAATAACTAGGCGGCAATCAGCCTTGGGGGCTCCCCTTGGAGGGCCGATTTGCCCCCCTAGGGCCCCCGGCCCAAATCGATGTACTCAGAAGCTGCGTTTTTCGCCAAAACTATTATCGAAATATGACCGTATCTCTGGGCGGATACCCCCGGGGGTATATCGCTGAGCCACAGCAGTCATCTTTCCGTCCCTCAGCACGCCCACGAATCTACCCCCGGATCCATCCCGAGGTGTATTCCTGGAGCTGCCCCGGGTCTATTTATCCCTGGGCGTATTCTTGGACCTACCCGCGGGTCTATTCCTGGACCCGGTGTGATTCCAATCGCTTCCGCTGTGGTCTGTGGCCCCGGCGAGGCCACACGCCTGAACGCGGGGGATCTGCGACCCCGAAAGCCACAATCCTTACACGCGCCCGAGGCAAGTCGCGGGGTTGACATGGTTGCGCCGATATCCTACTATGGAATTGGCGACTATATCGTTATAGAAACTCCAGCATTTCCGCTAACATCCTCAATCAACATTCTAGTATTCGCAACAGCGCCTGGCCTCTGCGGGGTTTCTGCAATCATATGCATCTGCATCTGTGTCTGCATCTGTATCTGCGTTTACACCTACACTTGTGTTAGCGCTCGAGTTGTTGGCCTGCTGGCGCGGCAGTTGACCGCCCGGGTTGCGTTGTGCGGCAGAACTGACTACGTGACGCCAGAGGGCCATGAGCAAAGGGTGAAGGTGGGCGTGTTAGGTTGAGCGACGACGTGCATGACCACTGGGATGACCGATCGCCCGGCGTCGCAGACGAGACGGGCTGCGAGATGTCGGGCCGTGAAGTGCCGGTCCGTGAAGCGCCGGGCTGTGAAGTGCCGGTCCGTGAAGCGCCGGGCTGTGAAGTGCCGGGCTGTGAAGCGCCGGGGCGCGAGATGCTGAGCGACGATGTGTCGACTGGCTTGGTTCAGAGGCCGACAATAAGGGACATTGCCAGAGCGGCAGGTGTGTCGGTCAGCACGGTGTCGCACGTGCTGAACGAATACGGCGACATCAGTGCGGAAACCGAACACCGCGTCCGCCAGGTAATGGAGGAACTCAACTACTATCCAAGCGCGCTTGCCAGGCGGCTTGTCATGAAGCGCAGCTACGTGTTGCAGCTGCTGCTCTTTGCAGTCGAAGGACTGCATCACCCTTTCTTCTATGAAGTTACATGCGGCATAACTGCTGAGGTCGAAAAGGCTGGATATGAGCTGGTTCTGAGTGTGAAGGACACTCGGGATCGGCGGTGGCGCGAAACGCTCAAACGGTGCTATGAGGCAAAGGTAGAGGGGATCATGCTCATGGGAACATTGCCCTCTGCCAAGGTCCTTGCTGAGGTTCGAGCGAGCGGCATTCCGGCTGTGATGATAGACATCCCCTTCGAAGGACCTAGGGTGACGTACGTGACTTCCGATAACATTGCCGGCGCCCGTCAGGCTGTTGAACACCTCATTTCCCTGGGCCACCGCAAGATACTCTATGTGGACGGTTACGACCTTCCGGATGGGTACACTCCTCTGCCCACCATATCGGTGGCTAGGCGTATCGGATACGAGCAGGCGCTGCGCGCGCATGGTATCGAGTTCGATCCGACCCTGGTGTGTATCGGCAACTACACTCAGGAAGGAGCAAGGTCGGCTGTCCGTGCGACGCTGGAGACGCGCACGGACGCTACAGCCGTGTTCGCGATCAGCGACGTCATGGCGTTTGGCGCGATGAAAGCCGTTCGCGACTTGGGGCGCAGGGTTCCCGGCGATGTCGCCGTTGTGGGCTTCGATGACATAGAAGCTGCGTCTTACGTGCGTCCGGCATTGACTACCATTAAGCAGCAAGGCGAGCTGATGGGCAGGAGCGCTGTGTGTGAGCTACTGCGCATAATAACGAATCCCAAGAGATCTCCGAGGGCAACTGTCCTTCCTGCGGAACTCGTTGTTCGCGAATCGTGCGGCGCTAGCCGGCTGTCGCCGCGACTCGCGTGAGTATCCGCTAGTTGGTATGAAACCGCATGGGATTGCGCGAAGCCGAATGACTTCGTTCGGAGGTGATGCGCCGGCAAACAGGGCGTTCTCGATGTAAGGTGTTCTGGATGTTGAGAAATGCTGGAGTATGCGTGTCTGAGTCCAGCGCAGTCTAGTTTGGCCGCATGGGCGGCTATCATCGGGTCGATTATGGAAGGAGGCTACTCTAGTGAAGAGGGCGATTGTATCATCATTAGTGGCTTTCTTGCTGCTTGCGTTGATCGTACCTACAGGTTTTGCTGCAGCGAAGAGAATCAACTTCACCATCTGGACCAAGGAGAGCGAAGCCGAAGGGGTCTTGCAGGAGATTGTGAAACTCACCGAGGATTTCGCGAAGTCCCGTCCGGGGCTGTCTTTTGAGATACTCAACTATGGCGTGGAGGATCTCAGGCAGAACTTCCAATCGGCGGCCTTCGCCGGCGCCGGGCCGGATCTTCTGTGGACTGTGTCGGACCATGCGGGTCCGTTCGTTGCGATGAAGCTGATCAGGCCGGTAGACGATGTCTTTGGGAAGAGTTTCCTCAGCGGCTTTGCCAGGCCTGGCCTGGAGGCTGTCGAGCTCGACGGCAAGACTTGGGGTGTGCCTATCAGTGTCGGCAACCACCTGATGCTGCTGTATAACAAGAAGCTCATTGCCGCTCCGCCGAAGAACACTGATGAGATGATCAAGGTGGGAAAGGATCTCACCCGCGACCTCAACAAGGACGGCATGCCTGATCAGTATGGGCTTGTCTACAACCTGAATGAGCCGTTCTGGCTCGCGCCCTGGCTGGGCGGGTTCGGCGGGTGGCCGCTCAACGGCACGAAGCCTACGCTGAACAACCAGGCGATGGTAGATACCCTGCAGTTCATGTACGACCTCAAGTTCGTCC
>CAYZHL010000093.1:0-321 GCA_964478095.1 uncultured Clostridia bacterium
CTGCCAGATTCGCGAATCAACCCCTGTGCCAAGGTGTCTCCCTGGTCGGCGGCCTCCGACACTACCTCTGCGGTGATTTCTTCGATTCTCCCGCCGGTGAGTTCCCGTATGCTGGTGCTCGCTCCCGACGACACCGCTCGAATGGCTGCGGCGGCGATAGACGGCCCTGCCGCCATGACCTCAAGGCATCCATGATTGCCGCAGCGGCAGCCCCGCCCGTTGACCTCAATGGTGGTGTGCCCTATTTCTCCGGCGGTTCCGCTGTGACCGCGGTAAACGTCGCCGCTGAGAATCAATCCTGATCCGACTCCAACGCCAATC
>CAYZHL010000093.1:331-9172 GCA_964478095.1 uncultured Clostridia bacterium
GGCCGTTAGGGTCCACAGTCATGTGACCGAGTTCGCCCGCGCCGCTTTGCTTGCCGCGGTAGATCTCGCCGTTGACTATGATGCCTGCGCCGATTCCGCGACCCACGTTAACGCAGAGTATGTTCTGGTATCCGCGTCCCGCCCCGAACATCGCCTCGCCAATAGCCATCGCGCGCGCGTCATTTTCCACCCAGCAAGGGAGCTCGAACTCATCGCGAAATCTCTTAGCGATGTGGATACTCGCCCACCCGGGTATGTTGGGGGCGCATACCGACAGCCCGCGCTCCGCGTCAATTAGGCCCGGGACCGAGAGGCCGATACCTGCGATTTTGCTGGCGGCATCGCCTGCGTCTGCAAAAGCTGCGCGCGTTGCATCGAGTAACCGCGATATGATTGCCTCCGGCCCGGCGTGCGCGTCTATCTCCAACCGGGCGCGTGACACTACTTCACCCTCGAGATTGGTCACTACCGCGATGACCTTACTCACCCCGAGGTCGACACCGGCAATGTAGAATGCGTCCGGGTTGAACTCCAAGAGTAGAGGGGGTCGACCGCCGCTGGATTCGCCATATCCTGTTTCACGTACGATCCCTGCGGACACCAGGATCGACACAACGCTGGACACTGTAGCCGGCGTAAGGCCGGTAGTGCGCGCGATATCGGCGCGGGACAGCCCGGACGTACTGCGTATTACCTTGAGGGCGGCGAGTACGTTTATGCTCTTAAGAATCCTGGTATCGTTGGCCCTTCCTCCGGCCAGAAGCGATGGTTGAATAGAATGCTCCATTCTTGCGTTGATCACCCTTATCAGACGAAGTGGACTGTAGCAGACCTCGAAAACATATTCGTCGCCGAAGGCAGCGTTCCTCCAAGCTTTGTTCAATATACGAATATAGTGGCCAGAGGATTTGGTGATTGCGCATAGAACTGGAGTGATGCAGAAGATCATGGGCGGGCGGAGGCGGAGTTGTCATGAATCATCATTGGATGGTTGGAAACGACGTGCAGAGAGCGCTTGACAGCGGTCGGCCGGTGATAGCCTTCGAGTCTACTGTACTGACTCACGGGCTTCCCTATCCCGACAGCACGAGGCTGGCTCTGCGTGTAGAGGAGATTGCGCGCGAGGAAGGGTGTGTTCCGGCGACCATCGGTATCATCGACGGCGTTGTGCGCGTGGGCATGACTCCGGACGACATTGACCGCTTGGCAGCCAACAAGCATGCGCTGAAGTCCTCTGCGTTCGATCTGGCTTTCGTGATTGCACAGGGCGCGTCCGCAGGAACCACTGTCTCCGGGACATTGGCCGTCGCAGAACGGGCGGGAATCCGCGTCTTTGCGACCGGAGGCATCGGCGGTGTTCATCGCGGAGCTGCCGATAGCTTCGATATCTCCCACGACCTGCAGAGCCTGGCGCGCTCGCGCGTTGTCACGGTGTGCGCCGGGGCGAAGGCAATACTCGATCTGCCCAAGACGCTCGAGTACCTGGAAACCGCGGGGGTCTGCGTCATCGGGTACCAAACCAGTTCATTTCCGGCCTTTTACTCCCGCGATTCGGGGCTGCAGCTCGACTACTCGGCAGAGTCGGCAGACGTCGTCGCCCGGGCCTTTGTGGCACGCGAGCAACTGGGGTTGCCGGGAGGGCTTTTGGTCGCGGCGCCGATTCCGGTGGAGTACGAAATCCCGGCCGACCAGATAGGCGCTGCTATTGACCTTGCTATTGAGCAGGCCGCTGAATCCGGCGTGCACGGCAAGGACGTTACTCCGTTCCTCCTGGCGAGCCTGGCTCGGATCACGGCGGGCCGTTCAATAGAGGCCAACCTGGCGCTTCTTGAGAACAACGCCAGGGTCGGGGCGAGAATCGCCAAGGCGATCAGCGCTTTGGCACGAGCAGTATGAGACGCGTGATCCGCGAATTGCTCACGATACGATCATGCCTGCTACGATGAGCACTTGAGCCGTGACGTATGTAGACATGATATACACATCACCGCGCGGTATCTTTGACCTGAAGGTGTTTATTGCCAATACGGAATCAGAGGCCATGAAGAGCAGCGATCCGATGAACGGCATGTAGAAGCCGGCGCCCGAAAAGCCTGGTGTGCGCAGCAAGCTGGCCAGGCTCATGGCCGCAATCACCGCCGAATACAGGACGAACGGCGCCTTCATCGGACCCAGATGCGGCCTGAGCGCCAAAAAGAGCCCCGTGCAGTAAAGCAGGTAGGGGATGGCTGCGAGGTAGAACCAGACCGGCAACCCGTTGGCGCGCGCGGCAGCGCCTGCGAATACCACGATGTACAGGACGTGAGCCGTGAGGAACGACAGCAGGCCGGCGATGAACGTGCCCTGCTTCCCGGGCCAGAGCAGGAAGATGTCGCCCATGGTGCTCAAGACCAGCGCCAGCATTACCAGGAACGTGGGCGCGTCGGCTTTGAGCCAGTAGAACAGGAGGAGCAGCGGCATCAAGACAGGCTTCGTGATCTGCCGCGCTCTCGTGCGCTCCGTCATTGCGGTAACGAGCTGTACTGCCAAGGCTCCCAGGAAGACCCCGAAAGCTGCATCGGCCATCTCCCGGACCCACCTCCCTCAGTCTCAGAGACTGCATAGGCATCGACCGCGTTCTTTCGGGATGCCATCCAGGGTATCCTGCTAAGTCCTCTCACTACTGGAACCTGTTTACTGGCACGTGAAGAACCTGCGCACTTCGGCAGGGAATCGGAAATCAGCGCGGCAGCATGGCATTGGTGTATCGTATACGATATGTCGCGTATCACCTCCGGCATACTCCTGTCCCAGAGGAGTGGGATGTGGTTTGCGCATGTCAAACGATGGCGCCTCACAGCGGCGCCTCAAGTCGATTCAACAATGGCTATCCGTGCTGTCCCCCAGGCGCTGTCTACGCAGTCGTGAAGTACGACACCAATTCGTTCAGCTTATGAGCCAAGTCTGATAGTATCTTCGCCGATTCCCGCACACTCTCAATTGATTCATTCTGTGCCACGGCTACCTTCTCCACAGAGGACGCGTGCTCGCTGTTCTCGGCTGTCACCTGCGCGACCTGGCCCATGGCGGACGCTATCTCGCCTGCGCTGGCTGAGATCTCCTCTGCCGAGGCGCTGTTCTCCTCGGATATAGCTGCGAGTGCCGCCATGGCATCGCCAACGTTCCGGCTTCGTTCCCGCAGGGCATCAGCCACGCTGATGAGCGAGGATGCCGCGTCAGCCGCTCTTTCCGAGGCGGACCTTATCGAACTCAGCGTATGACTTGCTTCCTCCGCTAGTTTGCTGCTATGGCTGACCAAGGCACTATTGCTGTCAACAGCCCTGATCGTCGCAGAAATGGCTTGCGATAGCTCCAGGATTATGGTGCTGATCTCGCCGGCCGACTGGCTGGAACGCTCAGCCAGCTTGCGAACTTCCTCGGCTACAACGGCGAAACCTCGCCCGTGCTCTCCGGCCCGCGCGGCTTCTATGGCGGCGTTTAGGGCCAGCAGATTGGTCTGATCAGCGATGTCGCCGATGGCCTCGACTATCAGCCCGATCCGCCGGGAGCCTTCATCCAGATGCGAAACACTCTCCAGAGTCGAGCTGAACCCGGCTTCTAGCTTGGGCATGCCAGCTATTACTGCTTCTATGGACCTGTACCCACTCGCAGCTGCCTGCCTTGATTCTTCGGCGGCGTCCTTCACGTCGGCCACGACTCTCGCGGTCTCCCGTGCCTCGCCCAGCATCAGTCTGGACATGTCGCTCGCATCTGCTACAGTCGTGGTTTGGTTCTGAACACCCGCGGATATCTGGTATATTGCCGACGAGAGCTGGTCAACAGAGATCTTGGCCGCGCCCATCTGGTCATTCTGCATTCGAGCGCCAACGGATACGTCCGAGAATGCGGCCTGCACTTCGCTAGTCAGACGTAGCTGCTCTTCAGTGCTCGACATCAAGGCCCGCGCTCCATGCTCAACGTCTACGCCGACAGACACTATGCTATCAATCACGCTTCTCCACTTGCCCAGCATGGAGTTGAATGCTTGGGTCAAGTCCGCGAATTCGTCTCGAGACACCACTGCGGCGTCGTTTTTCAAGTCCCCACGAGCAGCGTCAGTCACGGCCCGCACGAGTTCGCGGATGGGCTTGGTGAGCAAAGCCGACGCCACAAGGGCGATCGGCACTACCGCCGCAATTGCCGCCACGACGGCTATGAGTAGTTTTCGTGTGTAGCCGTCCACCAGGCTATCATAGTCCTTGCTGGGCGTGCCCGTATACAGCATGCCTATTATGCCGCCACGGGCGTCGCGTATAGGCTCATACGCTGTCTGATACCATTGTCCCACTACATTGGCGCGCCCTACGTAGTCGCGGCCATTTCTGAGGACCTCGTCAGCAACATTCTGCGAAGAGGCGGTCCCAATGGCCCTCTTGCCATCGGCCGTCAGGACATTAGTACATATTCTTGTATCTTCTCTGAACACTGTGACGGTGTTGCCGGTCAGACGCCCAATCTCGTCGATCAAATCGTAATCCTCGTTTATGACGTGATCGCCCTTGAGTATCTGATCGACGTGAGCAGACCAAGCGCCAGGGCGCCTCTGGTCGATGACGTTTCTCACCGTGGCGAGATCCCTTTTGACTCTCGTGTTCACAAGCGACGCTACATCGTTTCTGATGGTGACAACCGACATTGCGCCTATTGTTGCTGATGCTCCAACCGCTACCAGAACCAGTACCAAGGCGAGTTTGGCAGAGAACCTGAACCTCATAGCACATCCTCCCAGAGCCGTACTCCTAGATGTGGACATTGTCAATAATGTATCGGCATACTCGCACAGTAAGTTTATGGGCGAACCACCCGAGTTCGACAGTGAATAGGCACACGCGCCGAATGAAAAGCCCGATAGCTCGGGGCGAGCATAAATCGGACCGGAAAATCGAAAAACATGTGGGCATACAGATTGACGGATAACGTCTGGTCATACTGGCCGTATCACGGCATAATGTAGGCATGTATATGAGAAAGACCAAGCGAACCAATAAGGACGGATCGACCGTATCCTATCTGCAGCTCGCCCACAACGAGCGGCACGCCGTGACCGGCAATCCGGTCGCCAAGGTCATATGGAATTTCGGGCGGGAGGATTCAGTCGATAAGGATGCGCTCCGAAGACTCATGCAGAGCATAGCCAGGGTTCTAGACCCCGAAGACCAGGTTGCGGTCGAGATGGGCATTGAGCTGGGGTCGATCTCCATTGAATCCGATAAGTCGCTTGGAGGCGCATGGGCTCTGGATCAGCTCTGGACGAAGCTGGGCATCCGGTCGGCTTTTGAGGAATTGCTTCGAGAACGGCAGTTTGAGGCGCCGGTAGAGAGGGCCGTCTTCGCAATGACGGCCAACCGTGCCCTCGCCCCTTGGAGCAAGCCGGCGATGGAGGATTGGGTTGAAAACGATGTTTGCATCGACGGTCTAGGTCAGGTGCAGGTCCACCAGCTCTATCGCGCGATGGACCTCCTCGTCGAGAATCACGAGCACGTTCAGGAACGGGTGTTCTTCTCCATGGCGAACCTGCTCAATCTAGAAGTGGATCTCGTCTATTTCGATACCACGTCAACCTACTTCGAGGTAGATCCTGACCCAGATGAGGAGGAAGAGCTGCGCCGAACAGGTTACTCCAAAGACCACCGACCGGACCTGCGTAAGCGTCAAATAGCGCCCACCTGGCAGTGGGTGGGCGGAAGACCGTGGGCTCGATCGGCGAACAGTCATCCGCCATGGCCTCCCCATGTGATACCCCCGGATGTGTCTACGCGGGCCGCGGTGCTCCGCATTAGCCTGGATTTGGACGGAAATCGAGCAGAAGCGCAAAACAGCCCCCACGCGGTTGTCCGGTGAGGGCTTGATTGCGCTTCTGCTGTTAGCGACCTGTTCTGCAGGCGTTGGGCAGGGATTGAGAGAACGGCAGCAGCTCGTCGATGGCAGCCGGGTCCTTGGCGTCGATGTTCGGCATCCTCTCGAACAGGTAGCAGAGGTAGGCAAACGGGTTCAGTTTGTTCTGCTTCGCTGTTTCCACGATGCTGTAAATCACAGCGCTGGCCCTAGCCCCGCTCGGGGTATTAGCGAATAACCACGACTTGCGACCGATCACGAACGGTTTGATCGCCCGCTCGGCCCGGTTGTTGCTGATCTCGAGGCGGCCGTCCCGCATGAATCCCTCAAGCTTGTCCCATTGGCCGAGGCTGTATGCGACTGCCTGGCCCAAGGCGCTTTTGGGCAGCGCCCTGGACTCCTGGTCATGAAGCCATGCCAGGAAAGCGTCCAATACCGGTCGGCTACGCTCCAAGCGGGCTTGATGGCGTTCGTCCGGGGAAGCGTCCTGCAAATCGCGCTCAATAGCGAACAGGCGATTACAGAACTCCAGCCCTTCCCTTGCAGCTACCGGGGCGCCGCGGTTCTGGGCCGGCAGCGCTTTCAGCGCTTCGTCCCATTTGCGCCGTTCATGGGCCCAACATCCCACCAGCGTTACTCCGGGTACTCCGTGGTAGCCCGAGTAGCCGTCTACATGGAGATAACCCTCGAATCCAGAAAGAAAGTCCTTTGGATGGCAGCCGGCCCTTGTCTCCTGGTAGTCGTAGAGCGTGATGGGCGGGTCATACCTTCCCGTGAGGTAAACCCACATGTACGATTTCGACTCGGGGTCTCGGCCAGGTTCATGGAGCACCTGCACCGTAGTTTCGTCGGCGTGTAGAACGTCGTATCCTTTGAGCAGGTCATGCATCGTTTCATACACAGGCTCCAGCCAGTGTTCGGAGCTGTAGATCATCCAGTTGGCCATCGTCTGCCGGGAAAGTTCGATCCCTATTCGGGCCAACTGCTGCTCCTGGCGGTACAGCGGCAGACCACAAGTGTACTTCTGGTCCATGATGTAGGCCACGGCGGAGGGAGAGGCCAGGCTGTTCTTGATAACAGGGTTGGGCATAGGCGCCGTCACGATGGGCGTCCTCTCCTCATTCCGCTGGCAGTTGCGGCAAGCGTACACCTGGCGCTCATGCCTTACGAGCTTGACCTGAGCGGGGATGACTTTGAGTTCCTCCCTCGTTTCGACGCGCATCTCATGCATGGGGCCTCCGCACTGAGGGCATACCTGCTCTTCTTCGGAAAGCCGGTATTCCACCGTCTCCACCGGGAGATTCGCGAGCATGGCCTCGCGACGACCCTTGTGCTTGCGGCGCTCGTAGGTGATCTTCTCTACAGTGGGCTCGGGCAGAAGGGGATCGGCTACTACCTCGGCTTCATTGAAAAGCCGCGGCTGATCGGTATCGGACCGCTCGCTGGAAGCTCCAAAACGGTGCTGTTGGGCCAGGCGGAACTGTTCCTCATACCACTTGACCTTGGCAGTCAATTCAGCAATCAGCTGCCTTAACTGCTCGTTTTCCTTCCGGAGCTCAGCTGTTTCGTTGGTTGGGGCGGCAAATGCATCATCCATGCTGAATGTATTCGACGCGTGCCGAAAAGTACCTGCCGCCTCGACGCAGTTTCCGCAGAAAAATGTTATGCCAAGGACTTCACAGCACCGTTCTGGCCGTTACGGCTGGGTGGGCCTTCTTCTGCTCCAGCGATAGCCCATCCAACAGCCAACGCAGTTCGCGCCTGGTGACCGCCATTGCGCCGTCCATGGGGTTGGAAGGCCATCTGAACCGCCCCTTCTCGAGGCGGCGATAGTACAGCCAGAAACCATTGCGATCCCACTCCAGTATCTTGATCTTGTCCCGCTCACGGTTGCAGAAGACAAACAAGCAAGGCGAGAAAGGATCGAGATTGAAACCCTCCCTGACGAGCGCAGCCAACCCATCGATCGACTTACGCAGGTCGGTGCTGCCGCAAGCCAGGTACACCTGCCGAGCGTCGGACTCGCTCAACATAGCCTAAGAGTCCTCACTATGCTGGCGAGAGCCTCCGGGTCAAAACCCGGTTTCACAACGACGGTCGCATCACCGACCCTAACCTCGAAAGCGCCGGCCAAAGCAGGAGATTCGCCCGCCTCCAGTTGCAGCCACCTGGTCTGGGCCGCAGAGACCGCATCCTCTTCCTTGAACTTAGCAATCCAGTAGTACAGCTGCTTGGCATTCACGCCATGCTCCTTTGCCCACCTGATGGCCGTAAGCTCGCTGCCCGCCCATTCGTCAACTATGGCCCGCCACTTCTTACGTAGTTCGATGTTGGCCATGAGCAACTCCCCCCTGAATACGCATCCTCAAGGGGGATTATCGCATGTGCGCTGGCCTAACTCCATGTGGGTGCTATCTTACGCTTACGGACCTGCTGCAGGTCGTAATCGGATTGGCGGTCACCCGCGAGGGGATACCGGTCAGGTGCTGGGTGTGGCCCGGGAATACGGGCGACATGGAAGTCGTGGCCCAGGTGAAGAAGGAAGCACGGCTTGACGGCAAGTACCTTCTGAGAACCTCAGACGACACCCTGTCTCCGGAAGACGTGGCTTTGGGCTACAAGCAACTCCTCGAAGTCGAGGACGCCTTCCGCACTCTCAAGTCCACGCTTGATCTGCGGCCGATGTACCACCGCGTCTCCGACCGGATCCGAGCCCATGTTCTCCTGTGCTGGCTGGCGCTTCTGCTGGTGCGCGTGGCAGAAAACCAGGTCGGCGATACATGGCCTAGGATTCGAACCCAGCTGGAAAGAATTCGTATTGTTGAGATCGATGCTCCCTAAGGCAAGATCGCCCAACGCACCGACATTACCCCAGCTCAGAAGCGCATTCTATCGAGTCTAGGGGTCCCGGAACCGAAGAAAATCCGCGAAATCAGACTCAAAAACAGGGTTCGGGCGTAGTAACAC
>CAYZHL010000094.1:0-4750 GCA_964478095.1 uncultured Clostridia bacterium
ATGAAGCTGAGTTGGCGGACGGAATACGCGGTGCGGGCAATGGCGGAGTTGGCCCTGATGCACGGGAGCGACCCGGTATCGTTGCGTGAGATCGCCGAGAGGCAGGGGATACCTGAGAAATACCTTGAGCAGCTCTTCCGGCAACTCAGGAAGGCCGGGCTGATCAAGGGGGTTCGCGGTGCGCAGGGGGGATACTCGCTCGCAGGGCGGCCGAGCGATGTGACAGTGGGTGACATAATGCGCGCCGTCGACGGGCCGATAGCTATATGCAGCTGCGCTGCCGAGGGCGAGCGAGACGACGACTGCGAACGCAAGTCGCACTGTGCGGCTCACCCGGTGTGGGCCAGGCTTCAAAACGGCATTGTATCGATTTTGGATTCTACGACACTCTACGATATGCTGGCGGAAACACCGGCAAACGATACCCTGGGCAGGGGCGGAGGAGGATCTTGAATGGACAGGGTCTATCTGGACAATGCAGCAACGACCCCCGTAAGGCGCGAGGTCTTGGAGGCCATGCTCCCGTACTTCACCGATAAGTGCGGCAATCCTTCGAGCATACACTCGTTTGGCCGCGAGGTCCGTCGCGACATTGATCTGGCGCGCGAGCGCGTGGCGGCGGCAATGGGCGCTGCGCCTGAGGAGATAGTCTTCACTGCGGGCGGTTCCGAGGCCGACAACATGGCCATAAAGGGCACTGCCCTTGCTGTGCTGGGCAGGAAGAAGCACGTTATCACGTCTGCTGTCGAACACCATGCTGTCCTCGAAACCGTCGAAAGCCTGAAGCAGCTGGGGTTCGCGGTGACAGTGGTCGGAGTGGACGCAGATGGCCTTGTCGACCCCGAAGACGTGCGCCGCGCAATCAGGCCGGACACTTTTCTTGTGAGCGTCATGCACGCCAACAACGAAATAGGCACTATCCAGCCTATAGAGGCGATAGCCGCGATAGCTCACGAAGCAGGCGTGCTGTTCCACACAGACGCTGTGCAGTCGGTGGCGCATGTTCCTGTGGATGTGCACGCCATGGGCATTGACATGCTTTCGCTCTCGGGCCACAAGTTCTACGCGCCCAAGGGCGTAGGGGCACTGTACATCCGGCGCGGGCTCGCGATCTCGCCGCTGGTGCACGGGGGCGCGCAGGAGCGAAAGCGCCGGGCGGGCACGGAGAACGTGGCAGGAATCGTGGGGATGGGAGTAGCGATCGAGCTGGCCTCGGCGGAGATGGACGCCATGGCTGCGCACGAGCGCGAGCTGCGCGATATGCTCATATCCGGCCTGGAGCAGCGCATCCCGTATGTGAAGCTCAACGGTCACCGCACCCAGCGGTTGCCCAACAACGTCAACATGAGCTTCCTTTATGTCGAGGGCGAGTCCCTTTTGCTTAACCTGGACATGGCCGGCATAGCCGCCTCCAGCGGGTCGGCATGTACATCGGGTTCGCTGGAACCTTCGCATGTACTGATGGCCCTGGGCATGCCGCACGAGGTAGCCCATGGCTCGGTCAGAATGACGCTAGGCCGCTACACCACTCGGGCCGATATCGACCGAGTACTCGACGTGATGCCTGGAATAGTGGCGAAACTCAGGGAGATGTCTCCTGTCTACGAAAAGACAGCATGTGGTATGAAAGAGACGTGCGCCAACGCGCATGCGTGCGATGTTGCTCCGACGAGTTCGGGCGCAAGCGAAAGCGCAGGCGCTAGCGCGAGTTCATGCTCCTGCGCCGGCAGCTGAGAACGGGCGAACCTGAGGATGTGTATGGGGCTGCGGCGGCACGGATCCTCTCTCAACCGCAGCTGACAGGAGGTTTCGGAATTGTACAACGACAAGGTAATGGACCACTTCACCAATCCGCGCAATGTTGGCGACATCCCGGACGCCGACGGCGTTGGGCAGGTCGGCAACCCTGTGTGCGGCGACATAATGAGAATAGCGATCAAAGTCAAGGATGGAGTCATCCAGGACATCAAGTTCAAGACTTTCGGGTGCGGAGCGGCAATCGCCACTTCGAGTATGGTGACGGAGCTGGTCAAGGGCAAGAGCATTAGAGAAGCGCTCGATATCTCCAATAGGGCCGTTGCTGAGGCCCTAGGCGGGCTGCCTCCGGTCAAGATGCACTGCTCCAACCTGGCTGCCGACGCCTTGCACTTGGCAATCAAAGACTATGTTGAAAAGCATGGCGGCGACGAGCTGGGCATTGACCCGTCCTCGATTGTTGTGGAAGAGCATGGCCACGGCGACGAGGCAGACGCGTAACAATGGTTTACTCTCCTCGCGCAAGGGGCATAATACATCCTGCGAGAGGAGGGAACGTCCATCAGAAGGTTGTGGAGGGCGCTTATTACCGGAAGTCTCATTGGTGCAGGGTTAGGCGTGCTTATGTTGATGAATTCGTCCCGCTCCGGCAAGAAAATCGTCCATGAGGAGTTGTCGACAGAGACTCCCATGGGCACTCAGCGCACGGTCAGCCGGACCATCTCCAGACGTAGGTCGTACGCTGAGCCGGTAGTCGAAGCGATGCAATCGATGGGCCGACGCTTCAGGTCCGGTGATGACCAGGACTGAACTGCCGCGAAGATACGGACCGGCTCCGGACGCGCAGCGCCCGGGCCGGTCCATTTGCCTTGAGGTGCGAGTATGGCGCCGTCGAAGTATTCTGGGATCCTGCGCTGGCTGGGCGCGGCAATCGCCGCGCTCGTGCTGCTTCTTTTCGCCTACAGGGTCCGGCGCGCATTCATACCATTCTTCTTTGCCATAGGAATCGGCTACATTATCAGTCCGTTGGTGCGAATGGCCGAACGGCGGGGCGCGCCTCGAGTCGCCGCGATCTTCACTGCGTACGTGCTTGTGGCTGCCGTGATCGGTTTCTCGCTAGCGTTTGTGCTCCCGCCTCTGGCGACGCAGCTCGACGAAATCGTGGGGGTGTTTTCGCCCGACGCAAGCGTCGACGGGCTGGCTGCCGATTGGCGGCGTCGGCTGCAGCTTCTTCCGGAGGGGGCCGCGTCGCGGCTGGCAGCCGCGGCCGTAGACCGCGCTGAGGGTTACATCAGCGAAGTAGCGCGGGCCGCAGGGCGCGCAGTGTCGGCGCTCACATCGCAGCTTGTCAACATAGTGCTGGCGCCGGTGATTGCGTTCTACCTGACGCGCGATGTGGATGCCATTCGCGAAAGATTCGCCTCGTGGCTTCCTGCTGTATCGCGTAACAGGATCATGAGTGTCATATCGGATATCGATAGAGCCCTGGCGGGGTGGGTCAGAGGACAGGTGATCGTGTGCACGTTCGTGGGAGCGACTACAGGGGCCTCCCTGGCCCTGCTGGGCGTCAGGTATGCGCTTCCGATCGGGTTCCTAACAGGCATACTCGAGATCATACCATACTTCGGCCCGGTGCTCGCGCTGATTCCGGCCGTCCTCTTGGCCGCTCAGAAGTCCGCGTTGACCGCGCTATTCGCTGCTACGGTGTTCGTTGGGATTCAGCAGGTTGAGTCGGCAGTGGTCTCGCCCAAAATAGTTGGGGACTGCGTGGGCCTGCACCCGCTGGTCGTCATTGGGGCACTGCTGATAGGCGGCGCTCTGTTCGGAGTGGTGGGCATGTTACTGGCAGTGCCTGTGACGGCTGTGCTGTTCATCCTGGGCCAGCGCTTGCTGGTGGACCCGGCCCGGTAAGAGGCTGTCTGGGCGTTCGGCGTTCGGCGCTCGGCGTTCGGGCATCGGTGCCCGCCGTGTGAGGGCCGCGAGCACGGGCGGCAGTTTTCGCAGGAGAAGCGCCGACCCTGTAGAACCTTATAAGGTTAGATGTGCTCCCTGACATAGCAGAAGTGGAGGAGACCGAACCACAAAAGGAGGAAGGCTGATGCGTGCTGAGGTAATCAACGTAGATGGGCTGACGATGATGGCAAAGTCCGACACCAACCACTGGGTGGTCATGGACACCACGAGAGAGGGGCAATCGGCCGCGGCGGCTACGCCCATGGAGACGTTTTTGTTCGGATTCGGCGGGTGTTTCTGCATGACTGTAAAGTCGCTTCTGCTCAAGAAGAGGCTTGCAGTAGAGAAGGTGTCGATGAGGATAGAGGCGGAGCGAGCGCCCGAGCCGCCCACTGTGTTCACGAGAATCGACGCTGTACTGCAAGTATCAGGCGCGAACGTGCGCGATTCCGACGTGGAATGGGCGGTTAGCCTGGCGCGCGAGAAGTACTGCCAGGTGGGCGTGATGCTGGAGAAGGCAGCGCCTATCGACGTGAAGTGGGAGATCGTCGAGTAGGCCCGGTCCTTGCGACGGCGGCATCCGGCAGGCTCTAGGGGCAGACGGCCCGGCGGCGCCGCGGCGTGGCACGTAGACCATTGTGTGTGAACCGGCGTTATGATAAGGTGATTTGAGAATCGGCGACAGTCCGAGCGGGCGGTCGCCGCGGCGCATTCGATGCTGCTCTGGCCGTGCAAATGAGGTGTTACTAGTGAAGACTGACGAATTGAGGCAGGCCTATCTGAAGTTCTTTGAGTCCCGGGGGCACAAGATACTGCCGTCGGCATCGTTGATCCCGGCAGGCGATCCTACACTGCTACTTACGGCTGCGGGAATGGTTCCGTTCAAGCCGTATTTCCTGGGCACTGCGAAACCAGACCACCTCCGCGCGACCACTTGCCAAAAGTGCGTGCGCACCGGCGACATCGAAAACGTGGGTCGAACCACGCGTCACGCCACGTTCTTCGAAATGCTCGGGAACTTCTCATTCGGCGACTACTTTAA
>CAYZHL010000094.1:4819-9074 GCA_964478095.1 uncultured Clostridia bacterium
GATTCAGCCCCGAGCAGCTTTGGATCACCATCTACCTCGACGACGATGAGGCGTTCGAGATATGGAACAAGACGGTGGGCGTGCCGGCCGACAGGATAGTCCGCAAGGGCAAGAAGGACAACTTCTGGGAGATCGGGGTCGGGCCGTGCGGCCCGTGCTCTGAGATACACGTCGACCGCGGCGCGAGCGTGGGTTGCGGGTCCGCCGATTGTGGCCTGGACTGCGACTGCGGCAGGTTCATAGAGATATGGAACCTGGTCTTCATACAGTATCACCGTGACGAGCAGGGCAACTACACACCGCTTGAGCACAAGGGGATCGACACCGGGATGGGGTTGGAGCGCGTTGCCGCCGTGCTGCAGAACGTGCCTACCATATTCGACACCGACGAGACCCGTGTCATACGCGACAAAGCGGCCGAGCTCGCCGGCGTCGCCTATGGCGAAGGCGGCCTGCCGGATATGGCGGTTCGAGTCATCACCGACCATGTCAGGGCTTCTGTGTTCATGGTGGGCGATGGGATCCTGCCGACTAACGAGGGCCGTGGATATGTGCTCCGTCGCCTCCTGCGTCGAGCAGCGCGTTACGGCAAGCTGATCGGCATCGAAGGCGTGTTCCTGCCCAAGGTGGCCGGCGTAGTCATAGACGTCATGCATAGCACATACGCCGAGCTCGCCGACGACTGCGAGCGCATCCTGCGCACGATACAGCTGGAAGAGGAGCGGTTCCTAGTCGCCCTGGATCAGGGGTCGGCAGTGCTTGAATCGGTAATTGCTCGTGTGCAGTCGGAGGGCGGGTCATGTGTGCCTGGGGCGGACGCATTTCGTCTGTACGATACATTCGGTTTTCCGTTTGAACTGACAGTGGAGATCGCCGGCGAACGCGGCCTCACCGTGGACCAGAGCGGTTTCGACGAGGCCATGGAGGCCCAGCGTGAGCGCGCGCGAGCGGCTCGCGGCGACAATGCGTACCTTGATGAAACGTCGGAGAGGTACCACGCGGCCATAGGCGAGGCGACTACCGAGTTTGTGGGTTACGATAGGCTGGCGGAGCAGGCTCGCGTCATCGCAGTGATCGGCGCGGACGGCCGAGCTGCGCAGGCGCTGTACCAGGGCGAACAGGGAGAGATCGTGCTGGACCGTACGCCTTTCTATGCCGTTTCCGGCGGTCAGCAGGCCGACACTGGAGTCATTGCGGCGGTCGAAGGCGGGCGCGAGGGCGACGCCGCGCAGGTACTTGGTGCAAGCAAGCCGCTGGGGGACGCTGTGGTGCATGCGGTGCAGGTGACCTGCGGCAGGCTGGCTGTGGGCGATGTTGTCACTGCCTCTGTGGACGAGGTGCGCCGCGCGGCGATACGCCGTAATCACACGGCGACACACCTGCTTCACGCAGCCCTCCGGCAGGTGCTGGGCTGTCACGTGCAGCAGGCTGGATCGCATGTGGATGACGAGCGCCTCCGGTTCGACTTCTCGCATTTCGAGGCGGTCGGTCCGGAGCAACTCGCCGACGTCGAACGGCTGGCGAACGAGTGGACTCTGGCCAACATCCCTGTGGATGTCAGCCTTGCCTCTTTGGACGAAGCGCACCGCATGGGCGCCATGGCTCTGTTCGACGAGAAATACGGCAACGTAGTGAGGGTCGTGCGCGTGGGCGATGTCAGCCTGGAGCTTTGCGGAGGCACGCATGTGGCTCGCACGGGCGATATCGGCATGATAAAGATAGTGTCGGAGGGCGGCATCGCAGCCGGAGTCAGGAGGATAGAGGCCGTTGCAGGCCTCGGGGCGCTTGACTTTGTGAACCGGACGCGGCGGACTCTGCGCGAAGTTGCCGATGTACTCAAGGTATCGGAAGGCTCTGTTGCCGATCGCGTTGATAGGCTCATGCAGGACCTGCATGACCAGGAGCGCGAGGTTCACCGTCTCACGCAGCGCTTGGCGGCCGGCAGTGTCGACTCCGTTGTCGCGGCGCGCGAGACGGTTGGGGATGTGGCTGTAGTGGCGGCGCCAGTGGAGGCGCCCGACCCCGAGAGCCTGCGGAGTCTGGCGGATCAGATTCGCGATAGGCTCGGCTCAGGAATAGTCCTGTTGGGCGCGGTGACCGGCGACAAGCTGGGATTCGTGGCATGCGTTACCCGCGACCTCGTTGAGCTGGGCTACAATGCCGGGGCCATCGTCCGGGAGGCTGCCCGCGCCGCAGGAGGCGGCGGAGGCGGCAGGCCCGATATGGCTCAGGCCGGCGGACGCGATGTGTCCAAGCTGGATGCGGCGCTGGCGGCAGGGGTGGACGCGGTGCGCGCGCGCCAGACGGCGCATTCGATATAGAGGCGGAGCATCCGGCGTCTTCATTATGTGAACACTATTACCAGCCCGAGGTGGTGTTTTCGATGAGTGGGCACTGGGATGAGACGGTCAAGTACCCTGCTCTGGGGGCGGAAGAGGTCACGCCGGTCAGAAAAGTGCTGACTGAGGTGACGGCCGCGCTGGTGGAGAAGGGCTACAATCCCGTCAACCAGCTCGTGGGTTACCTGCTCTCGGGCGACCCTACATACGTCACGAGCTACAAGGGCGCTCGCAATCTCATTCGCAAGGTGGAGCGGGACGAAATCATTGAGGAGCTGGTCCGAAGCTATCTGCGCAAGTAGTGGGTTGCGCAGGCATGTAGTGACCGCGGTCCTATTGACCGCGGTCTTGTCGGCCTGGGCAGCGACTGGTGGCTACTCGGCTGGAGGCCACCGGGACGCTGTCGCTGATCGCGATAGTCGCAGAGCCGTGGTGATACTGGCGGACGGTCTAGCGTGGCAGGATTGCCGAGCCCACGGAGGGCCCGCGCTTACCCGGTTTCTCTCGGCGGCCTCGGTCGGGTGTGCCAACGTTAGGACCGCGGACAGGGGAGACCCCCTCCTATCGGCTTGTGCAACGCTTGGGGCGGGGCGCAGAATGACCGCGCCTGAGTCGTCAGGGTACTGCCTGGGCCTGAGGGAGGTCTTTCAGGGCGAGGCGGCTGTCGACGTCTATCTTCGCCGGACGGGGCGGCTGCCGCCATGGGGTGACCTGAGCGGCGGCGGAGCAGAGGCCATCCCGGTCTCGTGGGCGAGTCGCTTAGGCGCGCCGGCATGGCCTCTGCCGCAATCGGCAATTCTGACGACCGAGCGCTAGTGTGCCGGCCTGCCGTGCTCATCGCTACGGATGCCCGCGGCACGACGCCATGGGCGGATGTCGGCCGCCATACGGTCGCAAGCGACCCACACGCTCCTTTCGGAATGGTGTGCGATGTCCGTGCCATGGCCGAAGCCGCAGCGACCGCGTTTTCGATGGAGACTGGGACGGCCAGCGCGACACCGACTGCCAGCGCGACCCCGACTGCGAGCGCGACAGTCGCGGCCGCGGAAACCGCGATGGACGCGGAGGCCATGCCTGCCACTGCTGCGGTAGTGCTGGACATGGGAGACTTCGCCCGCCTGCGAAGGTACGCGGTCAACCTGTCGCCTGAAGCCTACGATGCGCAGTTGCGGCTGTGCTATGAACGCCTGGATGCGCTTCTAGTAGAGCTGGAGCGTTTTCTCGGGCCCCCCTCCGAGCGGCTGGCTTACTTTCTGGTTTCGCCCTCTTCCGAGTCGGGGTTGGCGCCGGTGGCCGTCGCCGGCTGGTCGTACGGCGCCGGTCTGCTTACGAGCCCCACTACGCGCAGGGCGGGCCTTGTGACTAATCTGGACATCGCCCCGACGATCCTTGCCGGGCTCGGTGTCGACCCGGCCTGGGAATGCGACGGCGCTGTCATGGCGCAGGCGCCGGGAGCGGCGGGCAGCATGGGCGCGGCGCCGGGTTCGGCAGGCGAGGCAGGCGCGGCAGATGAGCCTGGCGGAATAGCGGAGAATGTGGCGCGGGCGATGCTCATGGAGCAGACGCTTGCCCTGGCGGCACAGGCGCGCGGACCTGTACTTCGGCTGTTCATTGGGCTTCTTGTCGTGGCGGTCTTTGGCCTGCTCGGAGTGCTCGTGTTCAGGAGCCGCGCACCCAAATGGGCGATGCGGTCAGTGCGAGTGCTACTCGTTGCGGCAGGCAGCGCGCCCCTCGTGCTGTTGACGGAGGCGATGGCCCGGGCCCGAGGTACAGCTGCATCCTCCATCCTGCTCATAGCGGGGTGCGCAGTAGTGGCGCTTCTTGCGGTGCGCGTGTTCGGTTCGGCCATGTGGTCGGTCGTGGTCCTCAGCGGAGTGACTGCTGTCGTGATCGCCGCGGACGCGCTCACCGGGGGA
>CAYZHL010000095.1:0-7717 GCA_964478095.1 uncultured Clostridia bacterium
CTTCCCTTCATCGCCGTTGTCGTTTTTCAGCTGTAACTCAGACTACCACAGCGCGGGGCAGAGCGTCAACTCACCCCCTAGCTGCCGATCTGGCGAAGACGACACGGTACTCACCCATGTCGCTGTCCAAGACGTCCCCTAACTTCGTCCAGGGTCTCACGAGGCTCGTCGGCACGTTCCCGAGCCAAAAGGGTATCGAACAGGTCTTCCCATAGTTCACGATGATGCTTTAGGTCTATCAGCACCGCCTGCTTCTCACCCTGAGCGTTGATAGCAAACCGGATGCCTTTGATGGCCATCTCATCGCCGCCATCATCTACTATGGCTAACCAGGCCAGTACTGAAACTATGCTGCCTTTAGGTATGGCCCGATGTCTACTCTCCTGTTGTCGCGACTCAGTGTCTCCGGGGCGCCCAATGACCCTGCCGACCACGTGATTACTGCCGACCACGTGATGACTGCCGACCGGAGGGTTTTCCGGCAGGTGCGATGAGGCCCTGCTAGGCGCAGTGTTGGCATCATCTCCCTGCGTACGGCCGCTTTGACGCCCAACGAGAAAGGCCCAGGGCAAGGCGAATCCCCCAGCGCGATGTTCATTGTCATGTTGCCTGCCTAGTATACTCCGAATCACCGGGCGACCGGCTAGGATGCCTCCCCACAGAACCCGACATGCAGTTGGACACGCCCCGCAGGTTTTGGCAGCAGCCTCCTCGCGTCGCGACAGAAACCGCTTCCGGCTGCGATGACCAGAGTATCAGCGGTGCTATCGTCTTCCCTTGGAGGAGCCATCGCCAAATGCGCCCTTCCTCATCAAGTACGCCACAACCACAGCGGAGATAATCGCTTCCGGCACGAGGTAGCTGGCGTTGTAGACCGCCGAATACTGCCACACGGGAGTGCCCTCAGGCGCATACTGCCCGAAGAAGATGATTCCCGATGCGAAAAAGCACAAGAACTGCAGAAAAGAGCTGGCGATGGCGCCGCTCACTACCCGCTGGATGCCTCGGCCGAATGATATGAGCGGAGCCAACCCCAGCACCATGGAAGCCAATGGGTAGTCCAGGATGGCCTGAAGAGGATGGACTACTTCTGCGCCTGTCGCCAGCTTCAGCAGCCCCGCCGCTAGCCCTGCCAACACCCCCGGGTACGTGCCCCTGTAGAAGGCCAGGTACAGAATGGGGACCAACTCGAGTGATACGGATCCGCCTTGAGGCATTCGGAAGATTCTGAGGCGACTCAGAATCCATGCCAGCGCCGCTGCGACGCCCGCCTCGGCCAGGATCATGGCCTGACTTGACCTGTGCGACTTTGAACCAGACATTTCAGGTGCCTCCTTGTGCGCCTTGCCGCTCGGCTCGCTCCAGCAAGAAAAGGCCGCGGATACGCAATACGACCCGCAGCCCATGAAGGACTTCACCGCTTTCCTACGCTGGCATTACCCAGGGCGGGGGCAAACCCCGCACGAACAGGTTCGAGGGTACCGGGCATCTGGCCGCGTCAGCCGGCACTCGTGCCCGCTCTCAGCCCGTATGGCTCCCCTCGCGGATCGGCACTGTATGTGGTGATGTAGTGCTTTTGTATAAATTATCCGCGCCGCCCGAAAACCCTTCTTCTCGCACTATGCATTGTGCGCGGCTCTTCACATCGTGAAGGCCACTTCAAGCACATCGCCGTCTCGTCCCACCAGAATGTCGCGGATCATGTGGACCGGAACGACTGTCGACATGGCCTGCTTTGCTCTCATAAGCAATTCGGCGTCGGACATACTGGAGATCTCGCCGAAGTCACGCGAATCCATCGCAACAGTGGCGACAAGCACTCCTCTGACGTTGGTAACCTTCATGGGATCTGCCTCCTCCCGCGTCACCCACACGTTTCGACGCGGAGGCGGCCGGTCCTTCGCACAGCCCCGGGCGGGTTTTCGACCAGTTTCGGCCGGAGCGCTACGACTGCTGCCGTTTGCCTTGGCCAAGCATTCTGTCCTATCGGCGTTTCCCGCAAAACAGGACATCAAATGGGCCAGCCCGAAACATCGCGAGGCCGGCCCCCTTTGCGAGAAGCCTACTGACTGAGTTGCTTTGCAAGAAACCCTGCCGCGGTCTCGGCCAGCTTCAGCTCGAGGTCGCCCATGGTGCGCTCATCTTTGGAAAGGAGTATCACTGCGCCCGCAATATCGCCTTCCACGATGATGGGCGCCATGACCTGGCTATCAAACTCCAGATCCTGTATGGGTGGGCTCTCATTGGCGACGTTCGACAGAAACGGCTTGCGCGCGCGCATGACCTCCTCAACGTGTTCAGTGATACGACGCTCAACGAAGCCTTTCCTCTGCGCCCCCGACACCGCCACGATTTCGTCTTGGTCAGCGATCAGCACTACATGCCCTGTGCCATCGTGGAGCGAATCGGCGTACTCCTGCGCGAAATCGCCCAGGTCGGCAATGGGCGAGTATTTCTTCAAGATTACTTCGCCTTCGCGATCGGTGAATATCTCAAGCGGATCACCCTCACGTATTCGAAGGGTTCTTCGGATCTCTTTCGGAATCACGACCCTCCCAAGGTCATCGATTCTCCGGACAATGCCTGTCGCCTTCACCCGCATCCCTCCCTTGCTAGTATTCTACCTTTGACGAAACCTGCTTATGCTCTTGCGTGTGTTTCCACCAAGTCTGCGATGAGGATCGGGGGCGTGGAGGCCGCAGAGACAACGTCCCTTCTGTACAAGAAAAGGAGGCTTGCGGCGATCTGCTCTCCGGCTGCTACACCCCGTTACGTGACTACCCGACCCCTTTCGGCGCCGAGCGGCCATTACACGGAGTGGAACAACCTTTGATCGACCAACGTCCAAACTTGGGCATCATACTGCAATCTCTCGACTGCAGCACCACGCTTTCGCTTGTACGCTGATCTTAGCTCGACCGCTGCAGATAGATTTCCCTACAACGACGATCTCATCAACCGCCGCCATAAGTTGGGCCACCTGCAACGATCTTCGCGCCGGCCGACTGTGATCTCCTTTGGAACCACAGCCGACCTTTGCTCGACCCACAGCGGACCCGACTACCATTGCTATGGTCAAGTCCGCCGCAGATCTTCGCTCGACCGTCGCAAACCTCGTTATGTATGATGGCCCAAGAGCGGCCAAATATGCGCCCGACCAAAGGCACATTATGGTCAAATTGCAAATCCGCGGCTATACGCTCTGGGCCGACAGGTTCATCCTAGCCCCACTTGCCCTTGCCCATGTGCCCCCTGATCTCCGCCTTTGAGGACTGTCCGATTATCCTGGCCTGCTCCAAGGCATGCCTGAACAGAGTGACGCACGGAGGATCCAGGTCGTCTTCAATCCCGGCCTCCGCAAGCTCGCGCACCTCATCCATGAGGGCTATCAACCTGCAGTGCAGATCATTGGTGAAGCGAGACCTGCGAACCAGATTGGCCTCAGCCTCATCGAGCGCGCTGAATCTCTCCTTCGGAGCGCCGCACTTAGGGCACTTCTCCGGGGGACTATCGCCATCATGTATGTAGCCGCACACTCCACATCGCCATAGCTTCATGCCTTCACCTCCTGAAGTCGCGGGACTGCCCGAGCTGGGCCCTAGTAGTTCCTCACGTTGAGCTCATAGTATGACTGGGGATGGGCGCACGCAGGGCACACCTTGGGCGCCTCGGGGCCCTCGTGAATGTACCCGCAGTTGCGACATTTCCAGCTGACAGGCTTGTCCTTCTTGAACACAGTGCCGTTTTCGATGTTGGCGTGTAGAGCTCTGAAACGAGCCTCGTGATGCTCTTCGACCTCGCCGATCTCGCGGAACACGGATGCGATATCATTGAAACCCTCTTCGCGAGCTATCCGCTCGAACTCCGGGTACATGTTGGTCCACTCGTAGTTCTCGCCTTCCGCAGCGTGTTTCAGGTTCGCATCTGTCGCCTCCACAAGGCCCACGAACTTGGCCAACCTCTTTGCGTGCTCCTTCTCGTTCAGGGCTGTCTCCTCGAATATGCCGGCTATCTGCTCGAACCCTTCTTTTCGGGCTGCTGAGGCGAAGTAGTCGTACTTGTTCCTCGCCTGTGATTCTCCTGCAAAGGCGGCCATGATGTTATCATAGGTCTTGGTTCCTTTAAGCTCTTTGCTCAAGAGCCTCAACCTCCTTCACTCACTTTGTTCTTGCGCCCCATTTCCCGATCCGCGCCTGTACCTAGGCTTCCTCGAATGCGTCCTTACCAACACCGCACTCCGGGCATACCCAATCGTCGGGTATGTCGGAAAACGCCGTCCCAGGAGCGATGCCCCCGTCCGGATCACCGACCTCAGGGTCGTAGACATAGCCGCACACGGTGCAAACCCATTTGCTCAGTGCTTTACCCTCCCAACACATACTGCATAAGCGCCTCGAATACCTCCGGTACATCCCTATAACACGCAACGATGCCGACTGTCAACATGTTCCCGCGTGTGCCCACGTCCGCTCGGCGCGTGTAGCGCGGCCGGTGTTCCGGGCGACTGCGTCGGCGTCGCCTATGGGGTTCCCGAGGAGGGAGATGCCCGAGACCGTCGCAGGACGAGCTCGGGCATCACATACGCAACAAGCAGCCCTGTAAGCCGAGTTCTGTCGAGAGTGATCATCTATCTGGGACTCATGTTGCCACGAGCCTCAAGCGGCCCAACCCGAGGGAGAAGCGGGCAGCTTCATGTCCCTCCTATTTGGCCTTGCTCCGGGTGGGGTTTACCTAGCCGCCCGGTCGCCCGGACGCTGGTGCGCTCTTACCGCACCGTTTCACCCTTACCTTGCGCTAGACGAGCTGCGCACGGCGGTTTGATTTCTGTGGCACTTTCCTTGAAGTCGCCTTCACTGGGCGTTACCCAGCACCCTGCCCTGTGGAGCTCGGACTTTCCTCAGGCGGGCAATGCCCGCCCGCGATCACTCAGACTGCTTGTCACTCTTCACCATACATGCTAACACTCTGCCGGCCATGGCGTCAACTGCGCACGGCCCCGAGGAGGTCACGGTACGTATCCGGATCCATCCCCACATCAGCGCGCTTAGCCGACACATCAGTACCCCGGCTTCTGGCACACTCGATGCAGCGTTTGGTCTCCGGAAGCGCCTCAACCCTCTCCTTAGGTATCAGCTTGCCACAAATCTCACATCTGCGCCTCACGCTGTGATTCGCCTCCGATGCGGTACCAGGATGTTTGGCACCTTCTAGATTATATTTCTACGTCCCGCAGGGAGTTCCTTTGCACAACTCAGAGACTTTTTGCCTGGAAAGCAAAAGGGCGGACAATCGTCCGCCGAACTTTCACAGATGGTGGGCCCACCAGGATTCGAACCTGGGACCAATCGGTTATGAGCCGACCGCTCTACCGCTGAGCTATAGGCCCACTGGCTCCCCGAGCAGGATTCGAACCTGCGACCCACCGGTTAACAGCCGGTTGCTCTACCGCTGAGCTATCGAGGAACGAACTCACTTAAGTTATTATAGCGCACACCCAAAGCGCGGTCAACTTACTCAGCGAAACTCATTCAAGGAAATCCTTCAGCTTCTTGCTGCGGTTGGGATGGCGCAGCTTTCGCAGAGCCTTGGCTTCGATTTGTCGTATGCGCTCCCTGGTGACGCCAAACTCCTGGCCTACCTCTTCCAGGGTTCGCGCGCGCCCGTCATCGATGCCGAACCTCAGCCTGAGCACCTTCTCCTCCCTGGGCGCCAGCGTGTACAGAACCTCCTGCAACTGCTCCTTGAGAAGCAAGAAGGATGCTGCGTCCGGCGGCGCCAGAGCGTCCTCGTCTTCTATGAAGTCCCCGAGATGAGAGTCTTCTTCCTCTCCTATGGGGGTTTCCAGCGAAACCGGTTCCTGGGCAACCTTCATTATCTCCCTAACACGTTCAACAGGGAAGTTCATGGCCTCTGCGATCTCTTCAGGAACAGGGGCGCGCGAGCTCCTGGAGCAGCTGCCGCTCCACGCGCACCAGCTTGTTGATGGTCTCGACCATGTGCACCGGTATGCGTATGGTTCGCGCCTGATCCGCTATGGCCCTGGTAATCGCCTGCCGAATCCACCAAGTCGCATACGTGCTGAATTTGTACCCCTTACGGTAGTCGAACTTCTCAACCGCCTTGAGCAGGCCCAGGTTGCCCTCTTGTATTAGGTCAAGGAAGAGCATCCCGCGCCCGACATAGCGCTTGGCTATGCTGACTACCAATCGAAGGTTAGCTTCCGTCAGCCGCCGCCTAGCCGCCTCATCGCCGGCCTCGATCCCCTTGGCCAGCTCTATCTCCTCTTCAGCTGTAAGAAGAGGCACCCTGCCGATCTCCTTGAGGTACATCCGGACGGGGTCGTCGATGGCAACGCCCTCTGGAACCGAAAGGTCGGTTCCTGTCTCCTCGCGCTCCGCGGTGTCATCCTCGGGCTCCAAAGCCTCGATAGCGCCGCCCCCGTCGCCGTCGCCGTTGCCATCGCCGCCGGGGCCGATGATGTCGACCCCGTATGCTCCCAGGGCCTCGTACATCTCGTCTATCTGATCCGGAGTGAGGTCAACGCTTTGCAGCGCGTCCATGATCTCACGGTCAGTGAGAACGCCTCGCTTCCTGCCTTTTGCTACGAGGTCTCTCAATTCGGGCGCGCTCAGTTCCCTGGACATGATCTCCTCACCTTCCGAATCGCCATGCAGATAGCCGATCCTACCGACGGCAGCGCTTGCTCTAGTATAGAGTCCGCTTTCCTCGGACAGCCTCCGCGAGACGCTTTTGCTCGTCCATGAGCGCTCGAATGCGTTCATGATCGCCCGCAGCTTCGGCCGCCTGTACCTGGGGCTCTATCTCAGCAAGACGGTGCTGAATCCAGAAATGCCGCCAGGTCATGAGGGTTTGCTCTAGGTCATCCATATCAGTGTCAGAGACCGGGCCCGTCGTCAGCAATTCCGTGACGTAGCCCAGGATCTGCTCGGGGCACTCGTCAATTAGCTCCGCCTGCGAGACGGACTTGCCCTCTCGGTCGCGGCGGTTCATCATGTCAAAAAGCACGCGGTTAGCTTCCACGCGGAACCCATCGGGTCCTATCTCATCCGCAATCCGAGATCGGTTGGCGCTCGACCCCGCCGCGAGCCGAATGAGAGTCCGTTCCACCTCAAGATATGCCTTGCTGCCCCATACGGGGTCACTGGGTGCCGCAAGCGCTTCTGGCTGTGTCGAGAGGGACTGCCCATCGTGTCTTCCTGAACGCGCCGCCGATGCCTTGCGTGTCGCTTTGCGCACATCGGCGTAGAGCGCCGATGGATCCACGCCCAATCTGCCCGCAAGTTCCCTAACGTATTCGGCGCGCTCAACCTCGCCGGCGACGTCCGCCAATACTTCGACTACTGCCTCAACTGCCGAAAGACGGCTTTGAAGCGAAGACATATCGGTGGCGGCAAGGATTCTCTCAATGCGGTACCGGGCATACGGCACTGCCTGTTCGATTGAGTTCTTCAGAGCATCTCCGCCGTATTCCCGCACCAGGCTGTCGGGGTCATGCCCCTCCGGCAGCATCGCTACCCTGACTTCGAGGCCGGCGCCTGACGTCATGCCCACACCGCGCTCTGTAGCAGCCGACCCAGCCCGATCAGCATCGTAGCACATGACCACTCGCTGCGCGTACCTAGATATCAGCCTGGCCTGCTCAGCCGTGAGCGCGGTGCCCAGCAGCTTGCCGGTCCAATTCTTCAATCCGGTCAGT
>CAYZHL010000095.1:7727-9045 GCA_964478095.1 uncultured Clostridia bacterium
CCCAGCGCCGCCACCGCATTCGCAAGGCCCGCCTGATGGGCCGCCACAACATCCAGGTAACCCTCTACGACCACTGCTGCCCCATCCGCGCGAATGCGGTCTGCCGCCAGATTCAGGCCATACAGGTTCGTACGCTTGTTGAACACCGGCGATTCCGGGCTGTTTAGGTACTTGGGCATCGAGTCGCCCAGTGCCCGCGCGCCGAAACCGACCACACGACCATACACATTGACGATTGGAAAGACCACGCGGTTCCTGAACCTATCATAGTACCGCTGCTTTGGGCCTGCCGTGTCCACTCCGGCCAGACCCGCCTCAACCAGCAGGTGAGGCGGCACACCGCTGCGCCCCATTGCCGCTATCAACCCGTTCGACGCCGGAGGCGCGTATCCGATGCCAAACATCTCCTGTGCCTCTGGGCCGACTTCTCGGCTTGCCAGATACTCGCGGCGGCCTGCGACTCTTGCAGGACCTTGCGGTAGTACTTCATGGCGAGTTCGTTCAGCCGATAGGTGCGCTCTCGTTTTTCGCGCGCCTCGCGTTCGCCCGGCGTTTCGGGGCTCTGAGATACGTCAATGCCGGCACGCTCGCCCAATCGTCGCACTGCCTCGCGGAATGTGAGCCCCTCAAGTTTCATGATGAAGGTAAAAACGTTGCCCCCCACGTGACAGCCGAAACAGTAGAAAAGCTGCTTGTCAGGCGACACTGTGAAAGACGGAGTGCGCTCCGTATGAAACGGGCACAGGCCCACGTACCTTCCGCCAACCTTCTTGAGCTGCACGTATTCCGAGACCACAGACAGTATGTCATTGGACTCGCGCACCCGGTCCACTAGGTCATCACGGTATCTAGACGTCACATCAGACCAACCCCTGCCGGAGTAGTGTTCTCCGGTGGCACGCATTCTCCTGCCTGATGCGCATTTGCGCCATCCATGGCCTTTGGCTCGAAAAAGAACCCCGCTTCCGAATTCACGACCTGGCGGAAGCGAGGGAGTCCGAACCGCAAGGACACGTGCGAACTTGTGTTTCGATATTCGACCCGGGATCGAAATTCCCTTCTGCCATGCGCAATGTTTCCCCATGCGCCCCCAGTACGACGACAGTGTCCTTAATATTCCGCAAGATTCCCCGCTTATGCAGGTTGCCTGCTAGGCCCAGCGACGCTAGTACACTGCCCAGGGCGCCGGAACGAAGCGGTGAGTCCATTGTTTCATGGCATACCGGTCAGTCATGCCCGCTATGTAGTCCACGGCTATTCTGGCCGGGTCATTCGCGGCCCCCGGCTCTCCGGAATCCCGGATGAGCTCGTCCACATG
>CAYZHL010000096.1:0-3137 GCA_964478095.1 uncultured Clostridia bacterium
CTTGCGAAGGCGCTCGTGTTCGTGCGAATGCTCCGGATGTTCTCGCTGACCGGGCGGCGGATGCCTCGACGTTCAGCCTTGCCCACGAAAAGCGGAACGAAGTTGGGCAGATCATACCAGCCCATCACGTAGATCAGGCCCTCCCAGTCAGGATCCTCGAGGCCCCTCTCCACCAGATCGATGATAGCCTGCTCCATCTGGGGATGGCGCTTGAGAATGGGTCTATTCCGGCTTCCCACGTACTTGATCCTCACCGCGAGATCGTCGTCCAGATCGAACAATGGCACGAACCTGTGTCCGTCTACTCCCTGAAGCCACTGAACTAGATCCATCATCATCCCCCAGCCTTCATACGAATCTCCTGATCGTCATCTAGCGCTCGCCTAAGCCGCTGCATCATAACGCCGATGCCGGCGGCGCCGGCTAGAGGCAGCTCGTACGAGTAGTCACCACCGAACGCCGCCACCACAACCTCAACGTACCGGCGTCCGCCAAGAACTACGATAGTGTCGAACTCAGCAAGGCCTCTGCTCGCTATCTGGCATCGCAGTTCATCGATGCTGATAGGTTTCGGTGTCACCCGGTTGAACGACACGTTGTAGTCAGCCGGGACAATGTCCTGTGGATACAAGAACCCGTACTTTGCAGACAAGACAATCCATTTGT
This sequence comes from uncultured Clostridia bacterium, assembly GCA_964478095.1. Taxonomy (GTDB): domain Bacteria; phylum Bacillota; class DTU025; order DTU025; family DTU025; genus UBA5389. Next base: position 667 of record CAYZHL010000096.1, read on the forward strand.
CGAAAAACCGTTGAGCGTACTCCCTGCACAAGCGCGAAAACGAACCGACATATACCTCCACGGCCGGTGTAGGACCCCGACCAGGTTCCTGAGACCAGATCTTCCTCTGACCGCAAGGAACCACACAGAGCTTGTCCACCGCACTCACCCGCCAGACTACAGAGTGTGTTTCAGATAGGTATTCTTGTATCGAGCGGTTTTTCCCTCCAGCCAGGATTTCTCCTGCGGGCGATGCATGGCCGCATAGAGCGGGAAGACGTAAGCGCCCTCCCTCACAGCGAACGCGCGAGGCATAGTGCTTGCCGCGGTCTGTTCGGAATTACACGTCAGTCGTTCTGACACTGAACACCGCCATGCACCCCCGTGACCGCGGATCACTCCGCAAGCGAGATGTTCAACTTCATCACAATCGGAGACTGGGCCTGCTGGTGCAACCGGCCGATGATTGTACGTTGACACGACCATTAACGCCTGGTCCGGCTGCATCTGGGATCCGACCGCCCGGGCACAGCCCAGCCTATCGCTGTCCATTGCCTGTATTCATGGGTACTTCTGGGCGCGGTGTCCTCCTGTGGCGGGCCCCAACGGGGTTCGAGGAGTTCTGAGGCATCCTGCCCATTTCTGAACGGGATTTTCTAGCATCCTGTTCAAATCCTGCCCAGTTTGGCAGGCGATAATTGTCGGAATTCGCGCCGCTCGCGGCGCCTCCGAGCGCAGGCAGGGCCCCGGCGAAAGGTGCTTGGCCAGGTAGTGCCCTGCATGCACCAACCCGGAAGGTGCGCTGCACTTGCGGCCCGCTCAACCCCTGAGCGGATGCAAACTGCGAAGACTCATCGCGACAGCGCATGAGACTATCGGAGGAGACTTGCATGAGATCGGCAAGGATACGGGCTACGCTCGCGCTGCTCCTGTTTGTCCTCTATGCCCTCGCGTTTGGAGAACCTGCTATCGCATCTGCCGGCGCTGGCGGCGAACCATCCGGCCGCCTAGAACTGACCGTGCTTTCCGGCGCAGAGGATGTGTGCGCCAGATGCACGGTCATGGCCACGAACATGTCTACCGGGCATACTGCCATGTTGACGATATCGCCGTCAGGGGCGCTCGCAGCTGAGCTTCCAGCCGGCACATACATGGTGATCGTGATGCCGCCGGGCGGCATTGGATCGCCGGCTGCCGCACCCACAGGCCAGATCGGGGCGGTATTGCCCACGATGCTCAACGTAGTCATAGTGGCCGGGCAGACTGCAACGAAGACTGTGGTCATCGGGGGCCCTATCATGCCCGATGAGTTCATTGAGAGCGATTTTGACTTGTTCGGCCTCGACACGGAAGGCGGATACCCCCAGGCTGCGGCTGTAGATCTTGATGCCGTGGTCGCTGATGATGAACTCGTAGCGCTGGCCAGGAAGTATCATGACATTTACTGGGGCCGCCTCTCCTTCGATGAACGCTCGCTCGTCGAGTCGCTTACCTGGAAGATGGACATCCGCTCGGGTGGAGCTGCCCAGAGCAGGGACGTGGAAGAGATTACAACGGCTGCGGCAGCGATGGCGGCGCCCGGGGCGTCACGGTCAGCCTCAGTGGTTCTGGCTGCCCGAGCCGTGATGGAGATGCCCGGCCTTGGCCTTGCATTGAACAACTTCGGCGCCATACTCCGTTTGCTAGGAGAGATCACCGACTCAGTTGTCGTGCTTAGAGCAGCCAGAGAAGTTGATCCCGAGTCTCCCATGATACTTACGAACCTTGCCAACTCCGTCCGGGAACTTGGCGACTCGCGCATGGCCGAAAGCCTATACCTTGAGGCGCTTCGGGCTAGGGATGATTTTGGCCCTGCCCTGTCGGCCCTGGGTGAGATCTATATGGCGCGCGGTGACTACGAAAAGGCAATTGACATGCTGATGCGCGGGTCGAAGATGGGATTTTGCGCTGCAGTCAGCGATTCTCTCGTAGATGCACTGGATCAGGCCTACGGTGATTCTGACCAAGTGCCGCCGCGCCCCCCCGCCTGGGACAACAACGACTCGCTGGCATCGGCGATTGGGGTGGCGCCCCTGGTGGCACAGCATAGCCATCCTGTTCTGGTTCTGCCGCGTTTTGGCGACTGGGGAAGCATTGATTCGCTGGCCGGTTCAATGGGACCGCTATCGGAGACCATGGGCAGGATTGCTGTCGAACTCTCCTCCGCCGTACAGCAGGATGTCAACCTCAAGCGCCAGAGGATGGCGACAACTAACCCGCGAGATTATGACATCGCCGGCAGTTTCCCGGTCACATTTGAAAAGCAGGACTTGCACCTGAGGCTAATCAAGGATTACTTCTGGAAAACGGCAGTTCAGGCCATAGATAGGGCCACTGAACAAGCCGACGCCGACGCCAGCCGTGAGAGATACGGCTCTATGGCACAGCGATACGCAGAGCGGATGGCGGCAGCGGGTTCAGAAGAAGCGGCAAGAAGGATCGCGGCCGAGTTC
>CAYZHL010000096.1:3147-8088 GCA_964478095.1 uncultured Clostridia bacterium
GCGGCCTTGGCCAGGCGTGAGTTTGCCAGGAACAAGCCCATCTGTGCTGCGATGAATACGGCAGTAGTAGCGGCAATCGAGGACTACTGGGCCTTCTGTCAGCCAATACTTGATTCCATATACGATCCGATTACGTACAAGCTGGCGGAACTGGAGCGCCGAATCACAGCATACTCCATGATCCAAATGGCGTATGATCAAACCGTGGTGTTGGCGGCGATGCCCACGTCCCACTCTCAGTGCGGGAACTGTGGAGGCACAGGCAAGGCAGCGGCGCCGGTCGGGGACGCGGACGTTCCTCCCGATCCAGACGACAAGTGCCCGTTCAAGGGCGGCAGCAAATTCAGTCTCAGCATGGGCCCGATAAGCTATAGCGTGACATGCACCACCGTGGAGATCGGGTTCGCGGCAGGCGGCGCAGCCTCCCTGACATGGGACTTCAAGAACAAGCGCGTCACCCAGATCTTCGTGGGCGTGGGCGCCCAGAGCGGCATGGGCACTGCCGGACTTGGTGGGAAATTCGGCGCGCAGGTCACGTTCGATCCCGATGGCTCGGTGCCGGACATAAGCAGTGCTGCATCAGGTTCAGCCAGTCTTGGTCCAGTGTCATCCGGGGCAAGCACAAACGGAGGACTTGTAGTGGGTCTGCCCTCCCTGAGTATTCCCGTGGGACGCTAGATAAACGGCTTTACTGCTCGGAAGACGGCAGCTGCACCCTGCTCAAATACCACTTCCACATCGGCGAACCCCGCTTGTCTCAAAATCGCCACCTGCGACTGGACGCTCAGCGGAATATCGATGTGGTACTTGCCGTCCACAAGCTCACCCTCTCCGATGATCCCGTTGGCCCGGAGCGACTTCACAGTCTCGGCGTATCGAGCGAGCAGTGAACGTTCCTCGTCTGGCGGTACCACATAGTCGCCTTCAATGTACATTCCGCCGGCCTTGAGTGCGTGCGCAATCCTGGTATACAGGCCCAGCTTCACATCGGGAGTGAAATGGTGCATGGTCTGCACGGAAACAACATAGTCAAAGCCGCCCGCAGGAAACGGCATGGTCAGATAGGATCCTTGCACGATCTCCATCCGGGGTCCGTACCAGGTGCGTTCGAGCCTGGCTCTCAGCCTGGCAAGCATCTCCGACGAGAGATCGACAGCAGTAACCCTGGCGTTGGGCGCCCTGGCGAAGATGAAGTCTAGCTCGAGGCCTGTGCCGCAACCCAGGTCCAGAATGGACAAAGGCTCGCCGGTTGCGCGAATCTGCTCGGCTACAGACGAGTAGAACTCATCGAACGCCGGGAGTATCTCCTGCATATGCTCGTCATACCCGTCGACCCTTCTGTCGAAGAATTCGGCCATCAGTTCATAGTTGCTGAGTCCATCGTCCCCGTCACATCGGTTACCGATCATGACTCACCGTCCCGCCGGTCACAGCTGAACCGAAGAGATACGCAGCGACCACGTTAGGCATGTCCGCCACAGCCTCCTGCACTCTGCTTCGTATGGCATCGATATCAACATGTACAAAACCCATGACTCACACCGCCCGTTTGGAATTCTGCGGCTCAAGCGATCGCAGAAGCGCGACAAGGAAGCTGGTCCCGACCAGGGCTATGACAGCGAATATGATGATCTCCGGCCAGCTCATCGCTCCCTGCGCCATCGACCTGACCACTACCATCGCGATGATCGCCAGGGCCATCATGACGAGCTTTACTATGCCTACCGAGGCAAGTAGGTACCCCCAAGCGTTCCGCCGTAGCAGCAGTATCCCCGCTGCCAGCGTGAACGGGACGATTATGCCAAGATCCAGGGCCTGCGCGATCAGGGTGTTCACGCCGCGCAGCATTTCAGGTGTCTCGCCGCGTATCAGAGCAGGGACGATCTTGCCCAGCCACATGAGCAGCAGGAGTCCGGCGCTGAAGAACATGAAGCCCGCCAGGCCCTTTCGGGGGCTCTTCTCGCTCACACGCCGGGCCAGGGTGTCGATTCCGATCTCCTGGACCACCAGGATCAACGCGACGATAGGTAGCGAGTAGAGAGCGACGTAGAGAAGAAAGAAGTTGTTGTAGGTCCAGCCGGTAACGTACATGAGGTACTGATAGGCGAAGTACGCCAGCATGCCTCCAAGGACAACCCCTCCGCGAAGCGACCCCCTGATGAACACGACTAACGAGACCAGCAGCACGGGTATGCCGACCACCAGGGTAGCTATGTCCCACCCGATGCCTTCGGCTACGAACCACCGCGGGTTGTAGCGATAGATGCCTTCGCTCTGGAGTTCCAGAGTCTCGCCGCGGGGAGTCACGAACGCAAATGTCCTCGAGTCCATTCCCGACCGTATGCCCGCGACACACGCCATTCCCGCTGATACTGCGGTGAAGAGCACAATAAGGGTGATGATCGTCTTCCTGCCGTTCATGCTGTCATTCCTCTCCTGATGATTGTCATGTACGCCACCATTCTACACGTTCTGGGACCGCAGGAGTAGACTACCGCCCAGCCGCAATAGCCTTGGCCTCGCGGCGCCTTCCAGTCCAGTCTGCGTAGGCTGCGGCGATCCTATCAGCTGCTACGATAACTACGGCCATGGCCAGAATAGTCTGCCAGAACATGAGCTGATTGAAGCTTATCAGGAGGACTGACCACCCGATCAATATCCAGTGTATCACGTAGATCGCGGTAAGCTCCCGGCTCCAGTACAGCAGTCTCTGACGAACGGCCGCAGGCAACGTTCCCTGCAAGAAGTAGACAACACAGAGCCAGACGAGCGCCAGCGAGCCATTGACCGCGTTGGCGATAAGGTCTTGATGGTAGTACACGTAGGCGTGCTCTTCTGGGACTCCAATGTAGTACATGAATCGGAAGCCCGAGACATACATGGCGATCAGGAACACAACACAGCCGGCAAGCGAGCTCTGCAAGTAGAGCCGGCGCTTGTCACTGCTGGCTTTGAGGACGTGCCCGAAGGCGACACCTACCATCGGGTGCATTGCCCAGGACAGGAATGGGAAGTACGACGTCTTGCTGGCTCCCCAGAGCAGCCCCAAAATCGAATCGAGACGCGGTTGGCCTGCGCTCACCCACCGGACCAGGTAGTTGAGGCCTCCAAGCACAAGTCCGACTGCGGGGTATGCTCTCCACGGAACCCTGGCTGCCCTAAGCACCCCGATGAGGATGAAGCAGAGACCGGCGAAGTGCAGGATGTCCACTTCGAGGAGGCTCTGCAACACGTCCCCATATGGAACCGCGTCCTGAGCAAAAAACCCCAGCTCAATGCCTAGCGACCATGGTATGTAGCTGCGAGCCGCGTTGAGAAGGTAAGCCGTCACAAGCAATGACGCGCCCCGGCCCATTGCGTAGCGCGCGTCCTGCCTCCGGGAGTAGACCGTGCCCACTCCCATTACCAACATGAACAGCGGCGCTGCCGGAAAAGTCGACGCAAACTCCACAATACGGCCGAACAAGGAATGCTGGACAGCAGGATGAGAGAGAGTCTCCTGAACATGAACGCAGATCATTAGCAGCACGGCAATGCCCCTGGCGATATCCAGCTCCACTTGCCTTGCGCCCGCGGCCCGCCCGCCGAGTAAGCTCGCGTTCACCCCGACTCCCCCTTCCGCAGTTCAGGCATGACGCGCCTGGGCTCTCTGCAGGTAGCATATGCCGTCTGGCAGTGCCGCAGACAGCTTGACCTGCGATGCATTCATTGGAGATTTGGCGCCTGGAGTGTATGTACTTCGTCAGCGGTGCACAATGAAATGCCGCCATCTTCACAAGACTGCCCTCTTGATATAGACTTAGTGCCACTAGTTCGCAATAGTTCCTATTTGTACTTCACCTGCAACTACCCTTCATGGGTGTTGATATACACAGCAGTTCTAGAGGGGGGATAGTTCTGTGGAGAATCGATTGCATAGCCTGAGACGTTTCAACATCATCATGGGAGCGGTTCACCTGGTGCAGGGGATAATCATGGTTTTCCTGGCCACCAGCGTCATTCAGAAGATTGCACAGTTTCAGCCAACGATCGTTCAGTACTACCTGACGTTCAATCCTGTGACCAAATCCCTTGAGCCTGCCAGCAAGGAGCTGTTCACGCTGCCCTTCGGCATTCTGGTAGCATCGTTTCTGCTGATCTCAGCGGCCGCTCATGGCCTAATCGCTCTGAACAGCGAGAAGTACTTCCGTGATCTGAAGAAGGGGATCAACAGGTTCCGCTGGTTCGAGTACGCCCTGAGTTCCTCTGTGATGATTGTTCTCATAGCCACGCTGTTTGGTATACACGATATCACCACGCTGATCCTCATATTCCTCGTGAATGCATCGATGAACCTCTTTGGTCTGGATATGGAACAGCTCAATTCCGGCGCCAAGAAGGCAGACGTAAACTGGGGGCCGTTCATCTGGGGCTCTGTAGCCGGCATAGCGCCGTGGATTGCCATACTCCTCTACATGACAGGCACCGGCAATTACGACATGGTGCCATGGTTTGTGTGGGCGATCGTTGGAACCTACTTTGTCGCCTTCAACACATTCCCGATCAACATGGTTCTGCAGTACAGGCGCGTCGGCAGGTGGAATGACTACCTATACGGCGAAAGGGTCTACATCATCCTGAGTCTTGTGGCCAAGTCAATCCTCGCTTGGCTGGTGCTCTTCGGCGCAATGCAGCCGTAGGGCGATCAGGGCGCGTTCCGGGAGGGTGGGCCGATTCTCTGCCCAGTTCACCAGGTATTGCTCACCTTCTCGGCAAACCCCATGAGATCGCGTATTTCCAGTGTTCTTCCGTCATCCAGTACTACACGACCGGTGAACCTGCCAAACACCTGATGCTGCACTGAGCTTATTATCACAGCATTCATCCTCGCGTACCTGTCGATGATAGGTACAAAGTCCATCTCGAACCTGCCGTCGTTGCTGCTGAATGTCCACGGCTTCA
>CAYZHL010000096.1:8098-9000 GCA_964478095.1 uncultured Clostridia bacterium
CGAAACTGGCGGGAGGAATGTTGAACACTACCTGGTCTAGCTTGTGGCACTTGTCGGCGTTGAAAACCATGTTCTCGCTTGCGGCCGAGGTGTCGCCGAAACCGTACCCGATGTTGAAACCAAACGGCACACCGTCCACGGCGCCTGATGCGGAAGCCCAGTACCACGTGTTGGTCCTGGTCCATACACCGCGTCCCCAGTCCAGAACGGCCCAGGCCTTGCCCTCTTCAAACACGAATTCATCTTGCCCGAAACGGAGCCGTCCGCTGGCAGGCATGCAGTTGATCTTCTGGTTGTAGTAGAAGGCCAGCGGATCTTGGGCGAACGGCGTAGCTATGACCATGGTGTCCAGCGGTTCGGGCATCACCATACTTATCTCGCCCGAGAGGCTCTTGCCGCCGCTGAAGCCGGCGAAATCCACACTGATGTGCCGCTGGCGGTTGTTCAGCGTGAAAGCCATGTTCACTCGCTTGTTCCGGAAATGGGCATCGCCTTCTGCCGATGAGGATGGCATGTTGAACTTGCCCATGGGAAATGGGGTCATCACTGATGTGGTGATCTCCCACGGTTGTGTGAAATCGAGTATGCTGGCTGAAACAAGGCCCATGTAGCTGTTGTCGGCAATGGTGAAAGCCGCGCCGAATTCGTCAGTGAGTATGCAGTAGTAGTCCCACTCCTTGATCCTGAGCGGCGAGGCCTTGATCGCGCACCGATCGTAGCGCAGAACCAGATCCCTCGCCCACCCCGGGCTCGCGAGCCTGCCGCGCAAGTCCAGCAAATCGGCCTTCTGGGTGATCTCCCTCTGCGTCATTGCCCGAATCACCGTCCCCTACCATTGATTTGCTTGCACTGCCCCTGCGGCCTTGGCGGGGCTCACTCCATGGACACTCGCGATGTAAGGC
>CAYZHL010000097.1:0-235 GCA_964478095.1 uncultured Clostridia bacterium
GCCTGAGTTTCGCTATCATGTTGAGAATCGGATGCAGCAAAGCTTTCACATTTGATTCGCACTTTCGGCAGATGGGTTTCGAGATGCTGCCTGACTTCACCCGGCATCGACGTTGAGTGTAGCCGGGCGCCTCCGTCTCTTCCAGGGTCGGCTCCGCCCCGATTGCCTGCCGCGCGCATAGCCTCCGTCTAGACCTTCTCTCCGTCCGCCTGTGCTCAGGCGACTTCTGCCCATG
>CAYZHL010000097.1:347-8031 GCA_964478095.1 uncultured Clostridia bacterium
GCTGTGCTCAACAGTTATGAAGGCCCGGTCGCAGCTGAATACCGACGCCGTATCAGGATGTGGGGCAAGCTCAGGAAGGCAGGCGGGCCCTTGGGTGTAAGCGCCGGCCTGCTAAGGCAGCTCAGAATCTACGGCGGCGGGCAGGGTATCTGGGTCGACAAAGCGATCACGGGTTCGGTGTCGCCGGACGGCGCCGGCGTTGCAGTGGGTCTGCTGCACACCGGCGAGCGCTGCAACGACCTGTCCTCTGACGGCGCCATATACCGCTATCGCAGAACGGCCCGCCCCCACAGCAGGGACATCCAGGAGATCAGTGCCGTGAAGAACGCCGGTCTTCTGGGCCTGCCCGTGTTCGTGGTGACCACTTCAGGGCCGGGCAGGTCTCTTCGGGATGTGCGGGTGGGCTGGGTGGAAGACTGGGACTACGCCGCCATGGCGTTCCTGATCACGTTTGGTACAATACGAAGACCCATACCCTGCATTGCCCAAGACCCCGGACGCCTGTTCGCGCCTGTTGAGCCGCCCAGTGACCGCCTCGCCAAGGCCCCAAGGCGCACATCATCCGAAGCACGATTCCGGTTCGGAGTCTTCCGGCGCTGCGGCCACCAGTGCGCCGTGTGCGACATAGCGGTGCCGGAACTACTAGATATAATCAGGCTGAAACCTCGGCCCAGCAAGATAGATGACGACCCAGCAAACGGGCTAGTGTTATGCGCGCTGCACAAAACCGCTTACGAAGCAGGACTCTTCAACATCGATCCAATCACACTACACATCACCACACCTTCCGATGGGCCAAGTGCTGCGGAGCTAAGCATCTCGCACATGGATCTTGGGCATCTGCTTGCATCCGTCTAGCATCTGCCACATACGGGCTGTCACGAAAGTAGGAACTGCAAATGAGTTGTCAGAGTATCAACAACCGCTATACAGCGCAAATCGTGGACGGTGGCGCCCTGCTGCCTGAGACCCGACTATTGCTCTCACAATGGGAACGCGACATCGGTGTCGAGGATAATCTCCGCAGGGCGCAGGTGGCGAACACCTTGGGTAAGGCCTCGCGTAACCGTGTGGGCCGGATACTTGCGGCTTTTCGCCGGCGCTACACATTGGATTCCGATCGTCTTCATGCTCTTGTGTTGTTGGCAAGGGCGGACGCCCTTCAGGTAACACTGGATCGGCTGCTCTGTTTCTGCGCTCTGCAGGATGATCCTCTGCTAATGGATACGGCGCTATGCTTGCTTGTGCCTACTTACAGAGCGGGCCGGAGCGATATTACGGTGGCCGAGGTCGCGAACTGGCTCGGCCAGCAGTGCTCGGCGGGTAGAGCTGCCGGCAGATGGTCGTCTTCCACAATCATCAGGCTTGCTTCGGGCTTGCTCTCTACACTGCGCGATTTCGGGCTGCTGGAGGGTGTAGTCAGGAAACAGATATGCCCAGTGTTCATGCCTGCTGAGGCCTGCGCACTCATGTCATTCCTTCTGTACCGAGATCTCAGTTCGGGGGAGCTAGTCGTGAACAGTCCGGTATGGGAGGCGTTCTACATGACGCCCTTCGATGTGGAACGCGGTCTGATCGAGGCCAGCGGTCTCAAGCTGCTACAGTACAATGCCGCCGGGCGAGTGATCCGTATCGATTACCCGGCACAGAGTGCGGAGGAGTATGCCCGTGTTATCACTCAAAGAAAGACTTGAGCTTCTGGAACGCGACCTGACGGCGCGTCCTATCCGGATTGCCACCTACTCTGATTTCCCGTTCGCAATATTCCGATATCAACCGGACGAGGAATGGCAAATGCGTCGCGAGATTCGTCTTCTCGCTACACGAGTTGAGTTGCACGGGCTTGACGTTCATCGTTGGTCCATGGGTGAACTGATGTGGGAGTCGCTTGCCAAGTCTGACGCAATCGATGCCCTTGTCGAGCTCGAAAAGCGTAGAGGCTATGAGCAGGCTGAGGAACAAGCTGCCACATACCTATGCGACCCTGATGTTGTGCCAGTTGAGCGCTTGCTGGCCCAACGATACGAGAGACTGTCCTCCGCGCGGGATGTCGTGTTCCTGTGGCGGCTCGGGGCACTGGCCCCCAACCTTCTGCGCGTCTCCGGCCTCACGGAGAGGCTTCATTCAGCCGGAGTCGCGCTTGTTCCCACCGTTCTGTTCTACCCGGGGGGATGGCAGGGGAGCCTCAACTACATGGGACTCCGTAAGGATGATGAACCGCTGGGCAGCTATCGCGTGAAGGTGTATGGGAGGGAGTCGTCGTGAGAGTCAAGGATCTTCTGGAACGCGATCTCGCCAGGCCGATCGAGGAGATCATAAAGGTCGATCAGACGAGCGAAGACGTTGTGTACACGGAGATCACAGAGTATGTCGTAACTGAGAGGATTCGCGATCAGTATTACCGTGTGCTCAAAGCCATTGCGGACGGCAAGTCGGAGCCGAGCGAGGGCACAGGGGTATGGATATCGGGGTTTTTCGGCTCGGGCAAGTCATCATTCGCCAAGATAATCGGGTACATCCTCGGGAACAAGGCAGTTCGGGGTTACAGCGCTGGCGATCTGTTCAGTCGGCAGGTCGAGGATGAACGAATACTCGATCTTGTGAACTACATCAACACCGCGGTGCCCACTGAGGTAATCATGTTCGATATTGCAGCTGAGCGGCATGTTCGCCAGTCTACCGAACACATAAGCGAGCTGATGTATAGGAACCTACTACGCGCACTCGACTACGCGGAGGACTTCGATCTAGCTGAACTCGAGATCGACTTGGAGGCCGAGGGCAAGCTTGCCGAGTTCATACGGGTATGTGAGGGCAAGTATGGCGCGTGGCGCACGGTGAGGAAGTCTGCGCAGAAGTTCAGCCGCGCAAGCGCGATTCTTCACGAGATGGATCCTGCCACGTACCCGTCTCCCGATTCTTGGGATCAGTCCGTTCAGGGCCGCAATGTGGCGCTCACTGTAGATGGCTTCACAAGGCGCGTATTCGAGCTGATGGCCAGGCGTCGACCTGGAAAGGCCGTTGCGTTTGTCATCGACGAGGTTGGGCAGTTCGTTGCCAGAAGTGAGGACAAGATCGAGGATCTGCGAGTGGTGGCGGAGAAGCTCGGTCGCGAGAGCAGGAATCGCGTAGCCTCCGGCTCAGCCCCTGCCCCTGCGTGGCTGGTAGTCACGTCCCAGGAGAAGCTGGAGGAGGTTGTCGCAGCCATCGATTCCAAACGGGTGCAGCTGGCCAAGCTGACCGACAGGTTCAAGTACAGAGTCGACCTTTCGCCTGCCGACATCCGCGAAGTCGCCACGCGGCGGGTACTCTCAAAGCGCCCGGACGCTGTTCCTGTTCTCGAGCAGCTGTTCGCCGAGAACCAGGGCTTGCTCAACACTTCGTGTCAGCTGGAAAGAAGCACTCGATGGCATGGCTTGAAGCAGGACGAGTTTGTTCACTTTTACCCTTACCTGCCGCACTTCATCGAGCTCTCGATTGACATCGTGTCGGGCATCAGGCTTACGCCGGGCGCGCCGCAGCATTACGGGGGCAGCAACAGAACAATCATCAAGCAGGTTCACGAGATGCTTGTATCGGAGAGAACCGGTGTGGGCGAGCGCAAAGTCGGGGCCTTGGTTCCAATAGATCTCATATCCAATCTTGTGGAAGGCAATCTGCCTACCGAGAAGCAGAAGGATCTGTCCGACATAGGAGCGCGGTGTCCCAAAGACGCAGAGAATGGCGACTGGCCGCTGCGGGTGGCCAAGGCCATTTGCTTGCTCGAATACGTTCATGATCTTCCACGGACCCAGAGGAATCTGGCGGCCCTTCTCGTGGACGAGGTTGGCACGCCCTCTCCTCTGGAGCAGGTAGAGAGGGCACTGGATTGGCTGGCCAAGGCCCAGTTCGTGCGGCATGCGGAGGACGGATGGAAGCTCCAGACGGCGCAGGAGAAGCGGTGGGAGACAGAGCGGCTTGCTTTCCTGCAACCGAAGCCGAAGGACAGGAACGATATTCGCCGCGAAGCGGCGGCGGCCATCTTTGACGACCCGAAGACGCGTGCGTTTCAGTTCCAGGGCCTCAAGACGCTCAAGGTGGGCGTGACTCTGGACGGCGCCAGGCTCGGCGATGATGGTCATGTTGCGGTCGGCCTGGTCAGCGCAGACGATGAGCAGGATGCTCGGGCCAGGCTGGACGAGGTGCGCACCGCAAGCCGGACGAGCGAAGGTCAGAATCAGGTCTACTGGGTCTTTGTGATGAACCCGGAGCTAGACGAGCTGATAGCGCAGGTGTACGCATCGAAGCAGATGATAGCCAAATATGAGCAGCTGCGGGCGCGGGGCAGCGCCACCAAGGACGAACAGCACTGCTGGAAGTCGGAGGTTGATTCCAAGGCGCGCCGAGAAAGCCGACTCAAGGATAAGCTGGCCGAGGCTGTCGGGTCAGGATACTGCGTGTTCCGAGGCGTTGCTCGCGATGCCTCGGCTCTGGGCAGAACCCTGCCGGAGATTCTTCGTTCACTACTGAATACTGTGGTGCCCGATCTCTACCCCAATCTCGCGATGGGCGCATGTGCTCTGGGGGGCGACGAGGCCGAACTGATTCTGAAATCGGAGAACCTCACCGGGCTTCCGAAGGCTTTCTATGACGGCCCGGGAGGTCTTGGCCTGGTGGTCAAGGATGTCAACAAGGTCGTGCTAGACACTCATGCTCCCATCGCCTCCGAGATGCTCGGGTTCATCGAAGGCATCACCAACTATGGAGAAATCGTCACAGGGAAGAGCATTGAGGATCATTTCTCCGGCATCGGATATGGATGGGACAAAGACGTAATGAAGACGGTGCTGGCCGCATTGCTCAGGGCAGGAGCCATCGAAGTCACGTACCAGGGCCGCCGTTTCGCGGATGCAGCCGATCCGTCTGCGCGAACACCATTCACGAACAGTACTGCATTTCGGTCTGCCACATTTGCCCCCCGGCGCGCCCTGGGCCTTCCGGTACTAAAGCAGGCTGTTCAGAATTACGAGTCACTCACTGGCGATGACGTCGCGATGGAGGAAGCCGTCATATCAGCGGCAGTCAAGCAGCTTTGCCAGGCTGAACAGGTAACACTCATACGTATGGAGGCTGTTGTGAGCGCTAACCAGCTTCCCGGCGCTGCAGGCCTGAAGGACTACCGGTCGCTGATCGACAGAGTGATTGCAGCGGAGTCGGACGAGGCTGTAAGGATACTTGCAGATGACGGCGAGAGGCTGCGTGTCATGCGCGACCGGGCAGCCGGTATGAAGAAGGCGCTGACTGATGCCGGGCTGAGTGTCATCAGGCGCGCCCGCCTGGTATTGCAGGAGATGTGGCCGGCGCTCCAGCCGCGCCAGGTAGATGGAGAGCTGGCCCGAGCAGCGACGTGGTTGCGAGAGGCGCTGCCCGCTGAGAAGGTTTATGGAGCCATTGCGGAGCTCTCCCAGCGAACAGGCTCAATAGAGGACTCATATCGCGAGCTGTACCTGACTAAGCACTCCGAACGGGCCGAGATGTACCATGGCGCGCTTGCAGCAGTCCGAACGGATTCGTTGTGGGAATCAGCGCCAGAGGCTGCGCGGGAGGCGGCGCTTGCGAAACTCGCGCCACGTTCCTGTGCCCACTCAGAGCTTGAACCGGGAGTCGCCAGATGCGCCAGATGCGGAGCGAGCCTGGCGCAGATCGAGTCCGATGTCTCAGCGGTTCGTTCGCTGGAGTCCGAAGCTTTGGAGCAGCTTGCGGCTTCTTGTGCGCCAAACTGTGAGCGGGCCAGAGTGGGAGTCGTCAGGGCGGCAGACTTCTTCGTCGGCTACATCGACTCAGAGCGCAACATGGAGGCGGCGCTCACTGCTCTCAGGGAACGCCTCAAGCTTCTTCTGGAGCAAGGTGTGAGAATCAAGGTGGAGTGATCTCTATGGATAAGGGAACGAGAGCAGTTCTCCGCAGTGCAGTCACTAGGTGCAGGGCGACGCTGGAGGAGTCCCTTCGCCAGGTGCTGGAGGGCGAATTCGGCATACACTCAGATGGCCGTATCGAGAGCGACAGTAGCCTGCCGCAGCTCGATCAGGATCAACTGGCCGACCGACGAGTCCTGATCAGTAACGTGGAGCACCTGCAGGCCAGAGGAGTGTCGCGTTCTGACGCGGTAACCCAGGTTATCCGCGAGGCGGCGTTTACTCACCTCAATCGCCTGTGCGCGTACAAACTGCTCGAACGCAGGAAGCTGATAAGGGAGGCAGTGAGCCGCGGCGCTGAGTCCACTGGTTTCAAGTTCTACCTTGCCGACCGACCGCAAGAGGAGTTTCTGTGGGCATCGGGCAGGGGCGATCTTGCCTACCGCCATTTTCTGAAGTGGCTCGCCGAGAGCCTATCCGGTCAGATAGGAGTGCTGTTTTCGACCGATGATGCTGCCAACTACCTGCTGCCCCCACACAGCGCGATCCAGGCCGTACTCGAACTGATAAACGACCCTCAGCTTGAGCAGGTGTGGGACGAAGACGAAACCATTGGGTGGATATACCAGTACTTCACCCCTGATGAGGATAGGCGGCAGGCGCGGAGAGAGAGCAGTGCTCCAAGGGATGGCCATGAGTTGGCCTTTCTGAACCAGTTCTACACGCCCCGCTACGTCGTCGAGTTCCTGGTGCAGAACACCCTGGGCAGGGTGTGGTACGACATGACGAGGGGCAACACGGCGCTGATCGACTCATGCCGGTACCTCGAGTACACCCCGGGCCAGTGGCGGGACGTGCCCAAGAAGGATCCTCGGAGGATACGCATAATGGATCCTGCCTGCGGAAGCGGCCATTTCCTTCTCCACTGTTTCGATCTCATGCTCAAGATATACGAAGAGGCCTATGCCGACCCAGATCTCGGGCCCGCTCTCGCTCGCGACTACCCCACAGCGGATTCGCTCCGCGCCGCGGTGCCGGCCCTGATCATGGAGAACAACCTGTACGGCATAGACATCGACGACCGTGCCACTCAGATCGCCGCTTTGGCGCTGTGGTTACGAGCCCAGCGGGCGTATTCTGACGCCGGCGTGGAGAGAGACCAGCGGCCCGAGATCAGGAAGGCGAACATCATATGCGCTGAACCCATGCCAGGCGAGGCTGACATGCTCGAGCAGTTCCTATCGGGTCTTGAAACGCCGGCTCTTCGCGCATTGGTCCGCAAGGTGTTCCAGCGCATGGAGCGAGCGGGTGAGCTCGGATCGCTGCTCAAGATAGACGACGAGATACGTGACGTAGTAGATGAGGCCAAGGACCGTCTGGAACGTTCGCCCATAGAGATTCAGCAGTCGTTGTTCGCAGGCGAGAAGCGGGCAGAGTATGGCGATCAGATGGAGTTGGCTCTGTTCGCTATGAGCTCTGACGAGTTCTGGGCAGAGGCCGAGGCCAGGATCGTGGAAAGCCTTCGCCGCTATGCGGAGGCGAACGGCTCGAATGCCAGCTCATCTGCAAAGAAGCTATTTGCAGGAGACGCTGGACGGGGATTTGCCTTTGTGGACGCATGCCGCAAGCAGTATGACGTAGTGCTGATGAATCCGCCGTTCGGTCAGCCGCCAGTGGGCTCCAAGCGGTACATAGCTGACAACTATCCGGTATCCAAACAAGATATCGCCTGTGCTTTCATTCAGCGGTGGCTTGGGAAATGCGAGCCCACGGGAAGGCTCGGCGCCATC
>CAYZHL010000097.1:8125-8977 GCA_964478095.1 uncultured Clostridia bacterium
GGCCCACAAGAACCGGGGTTATGCCTACTTCCTCCTGGGCGATGAGGACAAGGCTGCGACCTTGCACGAGGCAATCTCGAGCCGCGATGACGTCAGACGTTTCAGCGTGCACCCTGCGTCGTTCGCTCAGGTACCCAACAGCCCCCTCTGTTACTGGGTGAGCGATCGAGTGAGGAGGCTCTTTCAGGAGCTGCGGCCCTTCGAATCAGAGGGCAGGGCAGTGAAGCAGGGCCTTGCCACCGCAGATGACTTCAGGTTCGTGCGCCTCTGGACTGAGGTGCCTCCCGAGAAGATCGGGACCAGATGGTTCCCCTTCGCCAAGGGCGGGGCCTATTCGCCCTGCTACGCGGATCTTCACCTCGTAGTGAACTGGGAGAATGATGGGGAGGAGATACGCGATCTGGTTGATCCGACAACGGGCAGGCAGCTGTCGCGACCGCAGAACACCCAATTCTACTTCCAACCGGGGTTGACGTGGCCAAGGCGAACTACGAGCGACATCAGTGTGAGAGTGCTTCCGCGGGGATGCATATTCGCAGACAAGGGTCCAGCTGCATTCGCATCTACTGAATATGAGATGCTGGTTCTCCTAGCGTTCATGAACAGCGGGGTGGCCAAAGAGCTGATCTCACTCATGATAGGCGCGGCAGATGCGGCAGCAAGGTCATATGAAGTAGGGCTGGTTCAAAAGCTGCCGTTCGCCATCCCAGAAAGCGTACGCGATACCCTTTCTGGCGAGGCCCGGGCCGCCTTCGGAACTGCCAGGGAGCTTGATGCACGAGACGAAGTGAGCCACGTGTTTTCTGTCCCGTTTGTCTATGCGTCCCTGCCAACCCTGGATTCGGTAGCACT
>CAYZHL010000098.1:0-8534 GCA_964478095.1 uncultured Clostridia bacterium
TGTGATTCTCATCGAGAGGAGCATTGCCATGGCCGATGCCCTGACAGGACTCTCTGAGTTCATCGCCCGCGGTCTTCCTGCCCCCGAGGGTGGCGCAAGGCCCCTTCTGGAAGCTCTGTTTGGTGGGCGCTACCATCAACGGTTTCAAAGTCAGGCGGCTATCCGTGACCCCCTGAGCCCAAATGTCGATGTTCCGTTTGCCGGCTTCATTCACCCCGATAACCCAGCTTCCGGTGCTTATGGCGGCGCTAGCCTCATCTGGTTCCCCACTGATGGCAATGGATCCATACTCACATTCGTTGTGGGCACGGCCGGCCTCTCACCGGACGAAGGCCTCTTGAGCCGCCCCGGCCACCGTCGGAAGGTGCGAGCCCTTCGCCATTACCTTGCCAGGGAGGGAGTGTGGGCATGGGCGAAGCCGGATCCAACAGCTCTGGGGATCAACGTCCCGGGCTTTGTGGGCCGGCACTTGCCCGACTTTAGGAAGGCCCTGAAAAGGTACGGCGGCGAGATCTATGCCATTGCAGAGGTACCGACCGATAATCCCACAAAGGCTTGCTTAGTCACTCAGGCTTTCTTCGACCTGTATGCGTTTGAGCGGGGGTGGATTGCACTGAAGGACTACGAGCGGGAGTACCTCGCGCTCATTGATGCTCTGCGGTCCGACCTGTTCGTGCGTGCTGAGGAAGGTGAGGTATATCGATTGCTCCGGGAACGCCGTTTCGTGATTCTTCAGGGACCTCCGGGCACTGGCAAAACCCGTATGGCCGAGCGTATCAAGCGCGACTATTTCGGCGGTCACGGAGCCACAATCCAGTTCCACCCGGCAGTCACCTATGAAGACTTCATCATCGGCCTCTCGCCGGGTACCAGTGATAGGTCGTTGCACTTTGGCGTGCGGTCTGGTTGGCTGGTTGAAGCGGCAATGTCGGCTCAAGAGAGGCCCTTTCTACTGGTCATCGACGAAATCAACCGGGCCGATCTTGGCAAGATCCTTGGCGAAGCCATTTATCTCTTCGAACCAGGCGAGGGGGCGCGGCGTGCAGTGGAACTACCGTACGCAGTCAATGGAGAAACCTCTTTCACGTTGCCTCCGGAGCTATACGTTCTGGGCACGATGAACACTGCCGATCGGTCTATTGCTCCCGTGGACCTGGCGATCCGTCGCCGTTTCGCCTTTGTCACTCTGCCTCCCGATCTGGAGGCCATCAGAGACAATAGTGTCGACATAGGCGTCAGGGTTTTTGCTGCCCTCCAGGATGCATTCACTGAGCATGCTCCTGACGATTCACTGGATCTGCTTCCTGGCCAGAGTTTCTTCTTGGCCAAGACCACCGAGGAGCTGCAGCGACGCTTTCGTTACGAACTACTCCCGCTGCTTGATGAATATCTACGCGAGGGGCTTGTGGCCTCGTTCGGCGCAGAGCTTCAGGCCGTTCGCGATCAGATTGAGGGGTTCGTTCATCATGGCATATGGGCTGACTAAGCAGACGGCGCCTCGGCAACTTCCTCTGTATACGGCGGTTGACAACGGTCAGCCCGTTACGCTATCGCCGCAGCACTTCGCTCCATCACTGCGTGGTGGTGGATGGGGATCCTCTGCGGACTCGTTTCTTCGCTTCAACGAGGAGGCCTTGTCCGCTCTTGACGTGATAGCTGAGGCCCGGTCAAGTTCGTCGGGCTTCGCCATTCAGCTTCGACCGGGAGGGAGTACTGGTGCCGTTCCCCTTCGCTCCGGGCAAACTGGGCAGGTTGCGGGCGGCGTAGTAGTCCAACCCCGGTTTGGATGGCCCGGGGTGGGATGCGTGTTGGCGGAGACAGGTTGGCCGGCACTGCCTCAGTTTCACGCTCTGCCGATGGTTCCTGGAAGCGGCCGGGAGGTGCCGCCATGGGTACTGGCGGGCCCAGTCCTCATACGCTTGGAAGCTCTGATGAACCAGATGCGCCGGGGATATCAGGAGTGTGAAGAGACCATGGTTCGGCCCCGGGGGCGCATTCTGTGGCATCGCTACGTCAGCGAATCACTGACCAGAGGCCGTTGGGAGCAATTGCCCTGCCGTTTTCCTGACCTGGGACATGACCCGCTGCTGCTTCAGCATATCCGCTGGGCCACGGAGAGAGTGCACGCAGATCTGATCCGCGTCGGACGAACCGACTTGGTAGCCACGAGTCTTGCCCAGCTGGCTCGGCGGCTACTCGCCGCTTTGGACCGGGTCAGGCCTGTTCGCCCCCGCGGGTCTGACTTGGCTCGATTGGCAGGCGGGGGTCTGCTCAACGATGTCGTATGCAAAGGATTGGAGGCCCTGGCTTGGATCGAGGAAGAACGGGGACTTGGTGGCGGCCGCGAGCTTGACGGGATAGCTTGGTCACTCTCGCTGAGCCGATTGTGGGAAGCTTACGTTGAAGGTGTCGTTAGGCGAGAAGCCGGCTTGACTGGTGCTGAGGTAAGGGTAGCCCGCTTGGGCGAGACCACGATTCCGATCGCGTGGTCTGATCCGATGCATCGCTCACTCGGCCATCTGGCTCCGGACACTGTCGTACGTCGCGGCCGTTCCGTTCACATTGTAGATGCAAAGTACAAAGCTCACTTGGCGGAACTCGACTCCGTGGGCTGGAGCCGTTTCGCAGAGGAAACCCGTTCAGCACACCGAGCCGATCTCCATCAGGTGTTAGCCTATGCGTCTCTTTACGGGGCTGAGGATATCGCGACTACCTTGGTCTACCCTTTGCGGTATGAGACATGGGTCGCCCTCAGGGAGCAACAGCGTGACCGAACCACTGCAGAGCTGGTTCACGGAGGCAGGCGGGTGGTACTGGAGCTGCGTGGGCTTCCTTTTGGGTTGAGGGCATAGGAAGCTGACACAGCATCCGCCGCTGCCTGCACAGCTTAGCGACCTAGTAGTCTCCCGGAGAAGGTATTGCGCACTGTATGCAGAATCTAGAATTGCTCGATATCTCGACTGTCAATCTATCCACGGAGGGATTCGCATGCTCGTGCTAACACGGAAAGCCAAACAGAGCATCATGATTGGCGATGGAATAGAGGTAACTGTGGTAGAAATCCGTGGGGATGCAGTGAGGCTCGCCATCGATGCTCCCCGGCAGGTGCCCGTTCACCGCAAAGAAGTATATGAAGAGATCCAGCGGGAAAACAGGGAAGCCTCGGCTGTGTCGGTGGAGGACGCTGCTGCGATTGAGCGGCTCTTGAGTGGTGGAGAAGGAACAGCCGTGGATCGCACGGCGGGTGGTAAAATCTAGGTGTCGATTTTATGGACGCATTTTTGGCGATGTGTCCACAGAACGAACAATGGCTGCTGCATAATTGAACGTATAGACGCATAGAACGTCTGAGCCGGAGTGCGCCTAGCATATATACCCATTTGCGCTGACTCAAGATAGCATATGATGGCACAACCACCCAGATATCAGCCATATAACCCCATGTGCCGCGGCCTAGTATGCCGGATAATTCCATTGTTCGCGTTTATGCAGATATGCGTCGCGATATGCATCAGCCACCTCCGGATTCGCGACACATCTAGGAAAACCTGTTCGAAATATGGGCGCATCACGAAAGGCCAGCTCAACACGCATTTCGCGGCGAACATGCAGCGTACGACGCATGCACATTGCCGACGGGCACAAAATGAACCTCCGGCTGGAGGCGCCTATTCCCTCGTTGCCTCTCCCTCGTTGGCTCATCGCATTCAGTGCCCGAGGCGCTTGATGTGAATTTGGCCTAAACTCCTCCCCGCACCTGCCGATAAGTATGGCGAGGCACAAATGCGCAAGCCTGGACAACGGATTGGACCAGGCTCGTTCACATATCAGGCTCGATGGTGCATCAGGAAGTCTCACAACATGGAGGTGTGACTCGTGTCCCCTGAGAGTAAGGTCAACTCGATATCCGGCGTAGACATGAACGTGTCGAGAACCGCATGGGAGTGGCACATAGAGAAGAGCTCAGCTGATATCCGAAACCAAGTCCGGCGGGCTAATCGGGCTCTCGAAGCCGTGGACATCCAGGCCAAGTTCTCCATTCACGAGGGCACCGGCGAGATCATTGTGAAGTTGGAGGATATCAACACCGGCGAGGTGATTCGCGAGATACCTCCGGAGAAACTGCTGGACCTCGTGGCCAAGATGCGGGAGATGGCTCGGGGGCTGGGCAGCGAGTGACGGCGATCCATTGTGGAAAGCGGACCGCGGACATCCGACCGCGGACGTTCGGCCGCGGATGGCCAGCATTGCGGGGGTGAGTGATTGTGGCTGACAGGCTGCGTATCTCCGGGATTTCTACGGGTTATGATACTGCCCAACTCATAGAGCAGCTCATGGCGGTTGAGCGGAGGCCCGTGCTGCTCATGCAGAAGCAGCAGGGCCAGATAAAGACGAGGTCCGATGCGTGGCGTGATGTTGCGAGCAGGCTTTCGAATCTTAAATCCAAAGCTGCTGCGCTCAAATCCGCTTCGGTGTTCAACGTCAAGTCAGTGACGTCTTCGGCAGACAAGACGGTATCGGCCGCCGCTGACTCGGCCGCGGCAACCGGCACGTACAAGGTGTGGGTGGACCGCCTGGCTACGTCCACCAAGGCTGCCGGCGCGGCCGAACTCGGGCGCGGCCTCGACACGGGGGCAAAGCTGGCTGAGGCCGGCTTCTCGCTCACACCCACTGCGGGTACGTTCACTATCAATGGGGTACAGATCCGCATAGACTCCGACACTGTCATGAGCGACGGCGTGGACGATGCTGACTCCAACTCGATTCTGGGCAAGATCAACTCCTCGGGAGCAGGCGTCACCGCGAGTGTCGTTCACAACCGCATGGTACTGATGGCCAACGACGGAGTGAGCCCTGTGATCGTGGGCAGCGGCGGCGACACAAGCAACTTTCTGACGGCCGCGCGCCTGCTAGGGGCGCCCAGCGGCGCGACGATCACCAGCCAAGGCAGCCTGGGGGTGGCCAAGACCACAGTGGCCCTCACCGGCGCCAGGCTGGGCGCTACGATTCAGAGCTCCATCCTCGGCGGCGTGGCTGAAGGTGAGACAGCCGGCAGGCTGGCAACCGCGCTCGAAGGCACGGAGACTGTCACCTTCACCTATCATGGCACAGAGTACACGACTGAGGCCCTTGTCGCAGGCGACGATATGGCCGCTATCGCTCTCGACCTGGAAGCCAAGATGAACACTGCGGCAGGTCTGGCGGCCGGGACTATCCGCGTCCGTGTGAGCGGCCTGGAGGAGGGCGCGAACGACAGGTTCGTGATAACGGATACCGAAACGCCTGTCGATTCCACTGCAAGCACAATCACCATCGGCGCGAATGAAGGCGATTCGCCTGCAGCACTCAAGCTGGCTGCATCCGACGGGGCGGCGAACCGCGGGGTGTTCAAGATAAACGGCGTGGCGATCGAGTATGATCGCGCTCGAGATGCTGTGAACGACATAATCAATAGGATTAACTTGTCAAAAGCCAACGTGAGCGCAGCGTACGATCAGCTGAGCGACAAGATCGTCCTGACGGCCAAATACACAGGCGAGATGTCGATCTCGGTAGAGGACATAGGCGGCAACTTCTTGGCAGCCGCAGGCCTGCTCGATGCCGAGCAGCAGTATGGGGTCAACGCTCTATTCCGCGTAGAGGGCCTGAACGGCGGGGCCCAGCTCTCCTCGGCATCCAATACGGTGAAGGGCATCATCAGCAACGTGACGCTCACTCTGAAGGAAGTGAGCGAAACCCCAGCCACGATCACTATCGCACAGAATGTGGACTCGGCCTATGGCGCCATAAAGTCGTTTGTGGACCAGTACAATTCGGTCATGGATCTGCTTGCTGCACAGACCGCTTACGATAAGGACAAGAAGATCGCCGGACCGCTGCAGGGCGATGGGGCAGTACGAACGATTCAGCAGACGCTCCGCCGCCTTACGACGACAGCCGTAGATGGGTTGCCTCCGGGGCTCGACTCACTGTTGGCCATCGGGATATCCACGGGAGCGCCGGGCCAGGGCGACTTCAGATCAGCGCAGCTCAAGATAGACGACGCCAAACTGAAGGGTGTTCTCGCTCAGGACCCGGAGGCAGTGGCGAAGGTGTTCATGGATAAGGATGATGGCATCGCTATCAAGTTCGAATCATATCTGGGCGAGCTGACCCGCGGCGTCACGGGCGTCTTGGCAAAGACCCAGGAGATCCTGAGCAACCAGACCAAATCGATAGACAAGCGAATCGCCGACGTAGAGAGGCGCCTCGAGAAGAGGAGAGAAGGCCTTGTGCGGCAGTTCACGCAGATGGAGAAGGTGCTCTCCTCCATGCAGCAGCAGCAAGCCTGGATGAGCGCGCAGTTCAACTCCATGCAGGCGTAATGTGTCCGGGCGGACGCGAAAGGATGATAGGCTCATGATGGCTACACCCTGCAACAGGTACATGGAGATGCAGGTTCAGACTGCGCCCGCTGAGAACCTAGTGCTCATGTTGTACGACGGCGCCCTTCGGTTCGCCCGCCAGGCGCAGGTCGGCTTGGCGGAGGGCAGGATGCAGGATGCCCACAACGATCTCACCAGGGCACAGGACATTCTTGGCGAGCTAATGGGTTCTCTGAACATGGACGCGGGCGACGTCGCCCACAACCTGTTCAAGCTCTACGAGTTCATTCAATATCGTCTGGTGGTCGCCAACGTCAGGAAGTCCAGCGAGCCCATCGACGATGTTCTGCAGCTGCTCGGCGATCTGAGAGCGACTTGGGCAGAGGCGATACGCGATGCGCGCGGGCACGGTGCGAAGAGCGGAGGTCAGTGAGTTGAGCCGAAACGGGGATCAAGGCAAGCTCCGTGAACTAGCGGAGCGCATCCACAGCTGTCGAGCTGATGAGCTGGAATACTACCGTAGCATTCTAGATCTTTCGCGCGCTCAGCGCACCTCGATCGTGGAAGGCGATACCGACGCTCTTGCTCGGGCGACTGACGAAAAGGGCCGCCTGATATCGCTGATAGACGCGATTGATCTCAGAATAGCCGGCCTGCTGGATGAGGTTGCCTGCATTGCCGGAGTTCATTCTCATACATGCATCCACCCCGACCATGCCGCCGCCCCCGCTTTCGCTTCCGCGGTCGCGGCCTCGGCCGTTGCCTCGACACCGATCTGGGGATGCGCCATTAATGCCAGGATAGCTGCTGTGATGGCAGAGATACTGGAGGCAGAGCGAACCAATCAAGAGCTTCTGGAGCAGGCGATAAGCGGCGTGCACGAGGAGCTGAAACAGATTGACGCCGGCGGCAAAGCTGTTCGGGCTTACTGGGGTCGGGGCGGCGAGACGCCTCCGCCGGCGTCAGCAATCGACGACAATGCGTAGCCTACCTGCGCCTTGCCGGCGGGCGTGAGCCGGACACTCCGAACCTATCCATTCTCATGCGCAGCGTGTTCCTATGAATGCCTAATTTCTGGGCCGCCAGCGACTGATTCCATCTGCATTCCTGCAGAGCTTGGATTATGACGTCGCGCTCGGACAGCGGCGTGTGAGAGCCTATGGGGTCATCGGCCGCAGGCACATGGACCGTCGTCGGCGGGACGGCGCCCGGCGCGCGCCCGCTCTGCAGGCGCCTGCATGCGTCGGAATCAACGGACTGACAGCAACCGTCTATCACTCGTCTGACCTCTTCCAAGTTGAAGGGTTTCGTCATAAAATCGCTGGCGCCGAGCTTGATTGCGTCAACAGCGGTCTTGATCGTTCCGTAGGCGGTGAGCATGACTATCGGGGTTTCGGGCGCAGCATACCGGATTTCGCACAGGAGGTCGAAACCAGTTACGTCCGGCATCTTCAGATCGAGGAGAACGAGGTCGGCAGGGTGCGAACGGAGCGAACTGAGGGCCTCGGCTCGAGTGGACGCTGTCCGGACCCGATGGCCCTCGTCAGTCAGCACCCCTTCGAGCGTTTGGCGTATCCCCAGATCATCGTCGACTACCAGTGTTCGCGTAGACGTCATGCCGGATCACCCCATAAGTGAAGACCAGCTACTCCAGGCCTGCGTTTTCGGAACCCCACAGACCTGACGCCCCTATGACCTGCACTCCGACGCGTATCTCAGGTTCCACAGGTTTACCTGCGAAGTGTGATGCAATGGTGCGCGCCACCAGCTCGCCGATGGTCCTTGGATACTGAACGACATCGCCTTGATCGCCCTCCTGGCCTCCTCAGTTCCATCGTATCCCACGACTACAATGCGCCGCGGATGCCGGGCCGCGTCGATGGCAGTCACTACTCCCATGGCTGAGTCGTCGTTTATGGCAAATACCCCGTCCACTTCGGGATACATCAGCAGGAGGTCCTCCATGATCGACATGGCCCGGTCGCGTTGGCCCCAGCCGGGTATGTCGCTGACGATTTCCAGACCCGGGTACTGCGCAACACAGTCCTTGAACCCGCGCACTCGCTCCATTACCGATGCAACCCCGGGATGGTTGATGATCACTACCTTGCCTCGACCGCCCAGAGCCTCGGCCATCAGCGCGCCGGCTTTCAGCCCACCATCGTAGTT
>CAYZHL010000098.1:8544-8864 GCA_964478095.1 uncultured Clostridia bacterium
GCCACGTGCGATACCACCTGCCCACGGCCTGACTTGTTGGCGATGTCCACTGTAAAGACGGGGATACGTGCCCGATTGGCAAGCTCGATGCCGACGCCAGCCTCATTTGAGTTACACGGCGCGATGAGCAAGGCGTCGACACGCTTATCGATGAATGACTGGATCTGTTCGGCCTGTCGGACATGGTCAAACTCGCCATAGCTGATCACTAAGTCGAAATCGCGGTTCTTCGCCTCGCTCCGGATGGCGTCTTCCAGATCGCGGTAGAACTGATGCGATTGGCTGAGCAAGGATACGCCGATGCGCTTGCGGGGAGCTGG
>CAYZHL010000099.1:0-3811 GCA_964478095.1 uncultured Clostridia bacterium
GAAAACCTGCCGGAAAACGAATAGGAGGAGCCAGAATATGGAGGAGCCAGATGGGCATGTATCGGGGAGCCCGTAGTCCCGTTCCAGGGCGAATAGGATGCCCCGGAACCCCCGTTCGGGCCCATCACAGGCGAACGCACCCAGAACATCCATGGATGTGGGTAACGTGTAGGCCTAAATGGGATGAACGCCCGTTGCCGGAGCGTATAGGGATATGCCGGAAGCCACACCCGCAGTATCCCAGATATAGCCTTACATGAACATCCATCATTGCGGCTGAACTGACTCTTGGCCGCGAAAACTGGGCTGAAGGGAGAGTTTTCGCCACGGTACGGCAAGAAGCTTCCGCGAATGGGTCTTTTCCATGCAAAAACCGGTAATTTCCTCCCCGTGACATGAGAAGAGCTCAGTTGTCGTGATCCTGCCCGTCGTCAGGCAAGGGCTGCACTGCAGGTTCCGGTTCGGCTTCGCCCGCCGGCACAGGCTGCATCTGGATGGGCGCCGCCACCTCCTGGGCCGGCTCTGCCGGCGCTGCCGGAGCGGGGCTGTCTGCCTTCTCCTGAGGTTGCACTGCGGCATCGCCGCGCGGCGGCTGCCCAGACGACTCCACAGATGGGCCTGCAGCCGGTTGCTGAGGTGGTTTCACAGTCGGTTCCGCGTTCGGTTCCGCGTTCGGTTCCGCGTTCGGTTCCGCGGTCGGTTCCGCGGTCGGGCCTGCATGCATTTCCGCAGTGGGCTCGACTGTCGGCCTTCGCAACTTCGCCACGGTCGACTTCCAGTCTGAGGGCATCAACTCATCTAGCCTCACAAGCTGGACGCCTGCAGCCGCGAGTTCCGGGATCATCCTGGCTAGCGCCCGCACCGTGGTGGGCCGAACGTGGCCTATGACCGCTGCCGACCCACGCGACAACGCGATGCGTGCCGCAGCCCTGATCTGGTCTACTACATACGTTTCATCTGCGACGTGGTCAAGAAAGTGCGCGTTTTCAAGCAGAGGCGCACCCATATCCCGGGCCACGCGTGGCGCGGCGGAGTTCGGAGTAGTCCTGCTGTCGAAGAAAAACAGGCCGCGGCTGAACACTTCGCTCATGATCGTGACCATCGCGGCGCGGTCTTCAGTAACCTTGGAACCCATGTGGTTGTTGACTCCTATTGCGTTCGGCACGGCTGCTATGTTTCTCGCAAGGGCCTGCCTGATCTGCGCTTCGCTCATGCCGGTCATGATGGCGCCGCCTCCCGGGCGTTTCGCAGGGTCGTGCGGTTCCATCGGCTGGTGCAAGAGCACTGCGAACCCGCGCTCGCCTGCGGCAGTTGCCTCGCTCTTGGCGCGCTTGCCGTCTGGAAGAATAGCCACTGTAAGCGGAACCTCTATCCGAAACAGCTGCTCAGTTCCAGCGACCCCGTTGCCCAGATCGTCGATGACAATAGCCAGTCTTGCCCGGGCGCGCGGAGCCTGGCCCGGCTGAATCGCTGCCAAAGGCTCCTCCTTCGGCGCATACTCCTCTGATTGGCTGGGCTTTTCGCCGCCCACTAGATCCTGATACACTGGCGAACCACTGTCGTTCTCAACCGGAATCACACCTATTCCCGCAGGAGCACTCGCGATGGCATCATGGGCGATGCTGGCTGGCGAATCGGCCGCATTTCGTACCTCGTCGCCAAGGCGGACGGGCACCACAAGCCTGACTATTTCCAGCGACCCAGCCGACCCTCTGAAGCTGCGGTCGCTGAACCCGATAGTGAAAATGAGAGTATCCGATGCGCTCATCGGCGACCCCAGCGTCGCTCCTGCTTTTCGCACAGCGCGCCCTACAACGTACGACAGCAAGTCCACGTTCGCGCACCACATAGGAGCATCATACGTCGCCAGGTTCCACCTCAGGTACACGTCGCCTTTTGCCGACGGGCGGATCATCGTCTGGGCTCCCGAGCGAGGCAGCGCTCCCGGGCTGAGTACGCCGGCGGCCTCCAGCTGCTTCACTACGGCTCTCGCGGCCGCGTCAGACTTGTCGCAATAGTCATGTATCTTCTTGTCGCCCTCGCGCACTACAGCGGGCTTGTCGTTGGAGCACCCTGCGGCGCCCAGCAGGAAGAGCGCCACCAGCGCCACACACAACGCGCGCGCAGGAACCAGGCGCGGCAGCGGTCCACGCCTCCCGGGGGCAGGCGCCGAAGAATCGGTGTAGTTCATGGCGGTGTTCATACTCACATCCTCCGCCGGCTCGAGCGGGCCTTGAGATGTCGGGCTATGAGCGATATCAGGCCGGCGCGTGTGGAACGTACGTCGGGGTATTTCCCCTCATGCGGTACCAGGCAAAGCCCCAACCCCGACTGGGCGCCCCTTATCTGGACGGTTCTTGCGTCCCGCGGCTTGCCGGGAAGAGCCGAGCGCACGTCGATCACGATGGCAACGGGTGAGACGGCTATGGCCTCCGAAATGTCGTCGCTGGACAGAATGGGCCGGCAGTTGATTGACTCCACGATGTCGCCGCGCTCTATGCCTGCCTGCCAAGCAGGCGATCCTCGGACGACATCCAGAACCATGACGCCGCGCCCAGACGTTTGGAACACGGGCTGACGGCGCGTCTCTGTCACTCGCGAGAGATGCACCATCAGCTCATGGCCGATCGGTGAGAACAGCGCCGCAAGCCATCGCGCCCAACCACGTGTCGACGAAAGCACTGACAGGCCCAGCAGGACCAGGCTGAAACAGCCGGACATGGCGGCGGTCACACGAGCCTTCTGATGGGGAAGCCGGGTATAAGTCAGATCGCTGTATCCCAGGGCCGCGGTCAGGCCCACCAGTGCATACACCGGCTGCATCCCCTCCGGAGCAGAAGCGGCCGACTTTATCAGAGGCCACCAGTCTGGCATCGCGAGCACTTCAGGAAGGGCGGCCGACAGAGGGTAGTAAAGCATCAGGCCGATAGCCGCCGGCACAGGCCAGAACCTCTCCATGAGGAACCCGCCGGCAGGCCTGCCGTCAGGCCCCGAGATCAGCACGGGGATAGCGCCGTGACCGCCCGTGGCCCAGATCAGACCGGCCTCGATCAGATGGAGCACTCCCACCATGGCGGTGACAGACGCCACGTGCAGTTTTGGCCAACCGAACAGCAGATTGCAGATACACGCAAGCCCTGCGGCATATGAAAAGCAGATCAGACGCGCGTCCAGTATTGCTAAGGCCAGCGCGGCTGCCCACAGAAACCCCAGCCCCATCTGGTCTATAGACGGCCCAAGCAGCACAAACACAAGACTGCCCGCGATTCCGCCCACCAATCCCTCTCCCAAAGACCGCATGGTCCGGGCAAGCGGAGATGGTGATCGTCTGGTCCACTGTCGCTCCATCGCAGCGAGGCGTGCGTACTGAAAGTGGACGATGGCCATCACAACCCAGAAGAGAATCATGGTTGCGGGGTACGAGAGTATCCCCACGATACTTCTGAGTATGATGGCCAGAAGCGTCATGCCGCGTTCCGCCCGGCCCCGCGCGACTCGATCTGATCAGTCAGTATCTCCAGCGCACGGCGGAGTTGCGGATCGAGAGCCGGATCTATCCTCAGCAGATCCTCGGCGGTTACGGGCCCGACCGGCCCGCCCCGTTTCGCCTGCTCGTTCTTGACTTTCTCTAGTTCCTCAGGCGTGAGCGCCTGCACCTCGACGTCCGGCTTGATGGGCGAATCAGGAGTGATCTCTCTGCCCCCGGCGGTCAGGTATATCTGCGTGGTCACTGCGAGCCCGGAGCCGTCCGAAAGTGGGAAGAGGGTTTGCACGAGGCCCTTGCCGAACGTGGGGACGCCTACGACCGTGG
>CAYZHL010000099.1:3832-4405 GCA_964478095.1 uncultured Clostridia bacterium
TCGTTCACCAGCACTACGATAGGTACGTCGGTTACGCGACGACCAGCCGTATACAGCGTCTTCTTCTGCCCGTCTCTGCCCTGAACATGCATGACGGCGCCTGAAGGAACGAACTTGCTGGCAACCTCCACTGCCTGCGTAACCAGTCCGCCGCCATTGTACCGAAGGTCCAGGATGAGCCCGTTCATGCCCTGATTCGCGAGGCTTAGGACCTCGGTCTCGATGTCGTGACCGGCCTTCTGCGAGAAGGTGCGCAGTTCGATATAGCCGATGTCGGAAGACTTGTCTCCCCTCGTAGCAGGCGCGTCGATGATGTCGCGCACTATCTCCACTGTGAAACGGCCGGCAGGATAGCGTCGCTCAACGACGATCGTAACCTTGGTGCCCGGCTCGCCCCTCATCATGGATACAGCCCCGTCCACCGCCATCCCCTCGGTGGACACGCCATCTATCTCCACGATATGGTCGCCGGGCATCAGGCCTGCCCTCATACCCGGCGTATTCTCGATCGGCGAGATGATCGTGATCTGCTCATCGCGTATGCCCACCAGGATCCCGATGCCTCCGAAGATG
>CAYZHL010000099.1:4415-4662 GCA_964478095.1 uncultured Clostridia bacterium
TTCGGGTTCATGTACCGGGTGTATGGGTCGCCCAGGACCGCCAGCATACCTGAGACAGTGCCCTCGGACAAGTACGCTCGAACCAGCGTTGACAATGACACCGGTCTGTAGAACTCCCCCTTGACAAGGTACATGGCCTCCAGGGCTGTTTTGACATCCCTGAACTTCGGCGGAGCCGCGACCTCGCCTCCCGACTGGACTCCGTCGACCGTAGGCGCTAAGCCCGCGAACGCCACCAGCAGGGCGA
>CAYZHL010000099.1:4704-8773 GCA_964478095.1 uncultured Clostridia bacterium
CCGGACCGCGGCTTCGTCTATCTTCAGCCATAGTTACACACTCACTTTCGGCATTCCGTATATCCTATGCCCGACGTCGTGTCTCATGTCCGCCCCGGGCTGTCGCCTGCGCCCGCCAGCCCGCGCTAGCGCGCCGGCATCAGGCTCATGGGATCTCGAGGCGAGCCATCCTGCCTCACCTCAAAGTGAAGATGGGGTCCTGTCGCGAAACCGGTAGACCCCACTTTACATATGATATCACCTTGGAGCACCGCTTTGCCAGCGCTTGTGGACAGAGATTTGTTGTGCGCATACAGCGTGGATAATCCCCCGCCATGGTCGAGTATGACAGTGTTGCCATAGCCGTTGAGCCACCCGGCCATCAGCACGTACCCGTCTGCGGCTGCCTTGACCGGTGTGCCGGTGCCGATGGCGACATCGATGCCTGAGTGAAAACGCCTATCGCGGAAGATCGGATGGATACGCCAGCCAAAAGGCGAAGAGATCCTCCCGCCGGTCACCGGCCAGATGAACTTGCCCGTCCATTTGGTCAGCTGGCCGGATTTCCCAAGCCTGGCCTGTAGCTCACGGATAACCTTCTCCAGCTCACGCGATTGCCTTTCCTCTTCCGCAAGCTCCTTCTCCCAGCGAGCCCTTTCAGACTGCACACGCTGTAGATAGTAGGCCCGATCCTCCATGGCCTGTTCCACTCGTTTCTTCTCGCTGTCGAGGCTAGCTGAGAGCAGCGCTATCTCCCTCTTGGACTTCTCCAATTGCGCCTGGCGCTCAGCAATGTCTTGCTTTCTCTCCTCGAGCGAATCCTTCTCCGCTCTCAGCCGCAAGTAGCTCTCGGCGTCCTGCCGAACGATCATGTTGGCAAACTGATACCTGGTGACGAAATCTGCGAAATCCTGTGAACTGAGGAGCAGTTCCAGGTAGGATCCGGGGCCCATTTTGTACAGCTCAGTCAGCCGGTTTTCCAGTCCGCTCAGTGAAGCCTGATACTCCCGAGTCGCCCTGGTAAGCTCACGCTCCGCGGCGCTCAGATCCGCGTCTGCCTGCGTTAGCTGTTTTTCGGCATTTCGCAATTTTCGGTCTGTAGTAGCGATATTTGCCTGAAGCGTTTCCAGCTTGTCTTCGACTTTCTGCAGCGCGACCAGAGCGTTTTTCTCCTCGGTTCGATACTTCGACACAGTCTTGCGTATCTTCTCTATCTGCGTCTGAATATCGCCGAGCTGGTTCTTCTTGGTAGACAACTCGCCGGCGTCCGTACTGGCCAATGCCAAGCTGCAAGTAGAGCCGGCGGCAACCAAGAACACTAGAGCCAACACCGCCAGTTGCCTGAGTCGCTCCATACGCCACAACCTCCAGAAACCTTGTTTGCCGAGCGACGCTCTCACACTCTCAGATACCGCCTCACCGAAATGGCGCTCCCGGCCAGCCCGGCAGCGGCCCCGAACACCACTGTTCCTATGATTGCGAGCCTCATATGAATCGGATCCTTTATGATGGGAATGAATGATGCTACTGATCCCATCCAGGTCACGAGGCCCACGTAGCCGGCGGCGACCAAGCCCGTCGCCGCGCAAGATCCGGCAATTCCGATGATCAGGCCCTCTATCACGAACGGTAACAATATAAACCCATCGGTAGCCCCGACGAGCTTCATGATCTCAATCTCTTTACGCCTAGAAAACACCGACAGCCTGATGGTGTTGGATACTATGAGGCTTGCCCCAACCAGCGCCAGGCAAGCCACAACCCCCGTAATGCCCCATAGAACTCGCAAGGCGCCGACGAGGTTGTCAACCCACTTCTGCCCATATATCACGTCGGAGACCCCTTTGAGTTTCCATATACCGTCCGCCACTGCTTTGGCGTCGTCCGCACGCGCAATAGACACATCAAACGAATCCGGAAGCGGATTGTGTTCCAGATCGCTCAGGAAGAACCCGTTCTCTCCCATCTGAAGCCTGAGACGGCTTAGCGCTTCGTCCCTCGAGACATATGCGACCTTCGTAACTCCGGGAAGCCCCTTTATGGAACGGCCGAGCGACTCCTTGCCGTCCGGAACCACGCTCTGCTCGATGAAGACTCTGATCTGCACTTGCGACTGCAGCTGGCGGCCGATGGCCGTTAGGTTCACGGCGAAAACGGCGAAGACGCTCACAGCCGCCATACATGCCATTACTACCATAACCGACGTGAGGGCGGGCGTCTTCCTGAGGCTGCGCAGTGCCTGCCCTCCCAGCATCGCCATCGTCCTAAGCTTCACCGCTGTATCCACCTCGCAGCTCGTCCCGGACAACCACACCCTCATCCAACTGCACCACGCGTCGTCTCAGCCGATCCACTACGAGCTGGTTGTGAGTGGCCATTATCACCGTAGTGCCGCGCACGTTAATGTCGCACATAAGGTTCATGATGTCCATGGACGTGTCGGGATCAAGATTGCCGGTGGGCTCGTCTGCGATCACTATGAAGGGATCGTTCACAATCGCGCGGGCAATCGCAACACGCTGCTGTTCCCCGCCTGCGAGCTCATCCGGCATAGCCTGAGCTTTGTGCGCCAGGCCCACCATGTCCAAAGCCAATGGGACTCGCTTAGCTATATCGCGCGAAGATGTCTCTATTACTTCCAGGGCGAACGCCACGTTGTCATAGACTGACCGGTCGGATAGGAGTTTGAAATCTTGAAACACAATGCCGATCCGGCGCCGCAGAAGCGGCACTTCGCGCCATCTCAGCCTGGCAATGTTCCTCCCAGCCACCCATACCTGGCCGCGTGTGGGAACCGTGCCGCGATATATCATCGAAAGGAGCGTAGACTTGCCGGCGCCGCTGGGCCCTACCACGAAAACAAATTCGCCCTTATCGATTGAAAGGTCCACACCGCGCAGCGCCTGCACGCCGCCTGAGTATACCCTTGCTACTCCATACATCTTAACCAAAACAGGACCACCCCGTCTCAAGCAGGTCACATCATCAAGATGTTCTTCTCGACTGTCGTCGATTCCTGCTGAGACGGGATGGAAATCGAGGGGATATGTGCCTCAGACGATTCTCCCTGCCGCAGTCTTCATGGATACGGCCCGCCTGGCCGCGCGAGCGATCTCATCGGCCGTGAGACCATACTCGGCGAGCAGCTCATCCGGTTTGCCTGACTTCCCAAATTGATCGCGCACTCCCACCCGCAGGACAGGCGCCGGATGCAGCTCACACACGGCTTCGCATACAGCTCCGCCCAAACCGCCGATTATCGAGTGCTCTTCTACGGTGACGATGGCGCCGGTCTCAGCCTGGACGGCATCAAGGTCCAAAGGCTTGATGGTGTGCATGTCCAGCACCCGAGCGCTGATTCCCTGCTCGGCCAGAGCTCCGGCGGCAGCCAGTGCGCGCGACGTCATGATCCCCGAGGCAATAATGGCGACGTCATTCCCTGCATGCAGCGTCTGGGCCTTGCCCAGGGCGAACTCCTGCCCCTCCCCATAGATGACCGGTACAGGCGCCCTACCCAGTCTCATGTAGACCGGACCGTCCAGCGCAGCTGCGGCGTGTACAGCCCATGCCGTCTGAACTGCGTCCGACGGGACAATCACCGTCATGTTGGGAACCGCCCTCATCAGGGCGACGTCTTCTACCGATTGGTGCGAGGCGCCGTCTTCGCCCACTGTCAGGCCGGCGTGGGTTGCGCATATCTTCACATTCAGCCGTGAGAAACAGATGGCGTTCCGCACCTGATCGAACGCGCGACCGCTTGCGAACACCGCAAAGGTGCTTGCGAACGCGATCTTGCCCGACGCAGCCAGCCCAGCCGCAGTACCCATCATGTCCTGATCAGCGATGCCCATCTGAATGAACCGATCCGGATGCCTCTTCGCAAACTCAGCTGTTCTTGTGGATGCCGACAAGTCTGCATCAAGCACCACTACCGCCGGGTTCATGTCTCCGAGACGCGCCAAAGCCTCGCCGTAAGCCGCTCTGGTAGCGATCATCTCAGTCACTGTATGTCACCGCCTTCGCCAGATGCATCCAGCTCAGCCAGGGCCGCCTGGACCTGGTCCGGCTTCGGAGCAGTCCCGTGCCACCC
>CAYZHL010000100.1:0-2605 GCA_964478095.1 uncultured Clostridia bacterium
CGCGCACGAGGACTCGCAATGCCGATAGGGACGGGGTGACTGGGTGATCTGGGCGGAAGTGTGGGCTGAAGTACCCGATGACCGCAGCGAGCTAGTTGCAGAGATCTTCCGCGATGCCGGGGCTGGTGGAATCGCATTCACCGGCCCTTTGTTGATGCGCCGGTCAGCTGAAGCCGCCAACATAGACGGCAAGCTCTTCCCTGAAGACATCCCCGGTAGTGAGCTGATCAGGGTGACGGCCTACTATCCTGCCGACGACATGTTGGAAAACCGACTTCTCGCTATCCGATCGGCCCTGGATGCAGCATTCAGCAATGACCGTGCTGCAGGCGCAGGCGCAGGCGCAGGCACAGACGCAGGCGGCGCCGACGGCGTGCGTCCTGCCATATCCGTGACGCGAGTGGCGGGCGAAGACTGGGCCAGCGCCTGGAAGCAGCATTACCACATCGATCACGTGGGCAGGCGCATTGTGATTGTGCCGTCCTGGATAGAGTACGCGCCTGAGCTGGGCGAGGCAGTGGTTCTGCTCGACCCCGGAGAGGCTTTTGGAACCGGGCAGCACGAAAGCACCAGGGGTTGCCTTGTGGCTCTGGAAGAGTCGGTCAGGCCCGGCGCCAGTGTGCTCGATGTAGGCTGCGGTTCGGGAATTCTGTCCATAGCCGCCGCCCGGCTGGGCGCCCGAAGCGTGGTCGGAATCGATATCGACACCGTCGCGGTGAATGCCGCGAGGAACAATGTCGAGGCGAACAATGTAGCGGACTGCGTGGCCATCCGCCAGGGCGATCTCGCCGGCAGCGTGGGGGAGGAATTCGACGTGGTAGTGGCCAACATTCTGGCCGACGTCGTAATCGAGCTGATGCCGGAGCTTCCGCGGGTGCTCGCCCCGGGCGGCCATTTCGTATGCTCCGGTTTCGTGGACAAACATGCTGCCCGAGTTGAGCAGGCTCTTCGCTCAGCGGGCTACTGCACCATCCGCCACATTCAGGTTGAGGACTGGGTTACTCTGGTTTCTGTGGCGGAGTCATTCTGACTTATCTGGGAGACAGACGACATGCGCAGGTTCTTCGTGCCGTCTGGCGCAATCGCGGACGGCGTAGTTCGAATCGTGGGCCGCGATGCGCGGCACATTGTGCGTGCGCTCAGGATGGGGCCCGGCGACAGGCTGTCGATAGTGGACGGCTCTGGGCGCGAGTACATAGCCCGCATCATGCGCATAGCCCAGGCGAGCGTTATTGCCGTAATCGAAGAGGAGCGAGGGTCAGGCCCCGGCGAACCGCGCGTGCCGCTGGCCTTGGCGCAAGGCATCCCAAAGCTCGACAAGATGGACCTCATAGTGCAGAAGTGCACTGAGATCGGCGTGTCGAGGTTCTTGCCCGTGCTCGCTGAGCGCTCCATCGCCCGAACCGATACTGATTCGGCCGATCGGAGGGTGCTCAGGTGGCAACGGATTGCGGAAGAAGCGGCCAAGCAGGCCGGTCGAGGCGCAGTGCCGCCGGTGGAGGGTGTCCGTGAATTTGAGAGCGCCCTCCGCGAGCTCTCATCCCGGGGCATCCTGCTCATTATGCCGTGGGAGCTGGAACAGGAGCGAAGCCTTCGGGGAGCGCTGGCCGACATCGATCTCGAACAAACTCCCGGGATAGCCCTAATCATCGGGCCCGAGGGAGGATTCTCCCACTACGAAGTGGAACTAGCCAAACGTTACAGAGCCCTGACGGTGACACTTGGGCGCCGGATTCTCCGCACTGAAACGGCAGGACTAGCTGCGGCCACCGTCATAATGTATGAGCTGGGCGAGTTTGGGTAGCTTGGATGAGCACGGGTGTATTGGGTGGAGTATGTTGACACGTGCATAGCGCGACCATATAATGATATCGATGGATACCCCCCTACCGTATATGGCCGCGACCCTGACTGCGACTGAGCCGCCGGGCTGGGCGCGCCGAGCAGTCTAGGAGTTGGCGGCGGGCACGATGCGCACAATAGTGAAGGCATTTCGCACTCGATGCGCCGCTGGGGGCGGGATCCGTAAGGGAGGATCGTAATAGGTATGGCAATAAGCAGCAAGCCTGTTGTTGTTACTGACGCTACCTTTGAGTCGGAGATCGTAAAGCATGCCGGGGTATCGATTGTCGACTTCTGGGCTGCCTGGTGCGGACCGTGCCGGATGCAGGGCCCGATAATCGACAATCTGGCAAGCGAATACGCTGACGGCACTGTCAAGGTGGCGAAGCTGAACGTTGACGAGAATCCATATTCGGCCAGCCAGTTCGGGGTGATGAGCATCCCTACGCTCATCATCTTCAAAGACGGCAAGCCCGTCGATAAGCTGGTCGGCGTCACTCCTCTACCAGTGCTGAAGCAGCACATAGGGCGGGCGTCGACTCAGCACTGACAGGGGTCGCACATCATCTGGGTCTTGACAGTCTGGGCCCGCTTCCATCTCCCTTTGCCGGGCTGGAGGCGGGCTTGGCGATGCACAGGCCTGATTATTCGCTCGATTGTCGAGAAAACGGGCAGGAATCTTCCGCATGTGCGAGAATACTCCCACAATGTTTGTGGGGGACAGGTTCCCCACAGAAAGGGGAGGGCCAGTATATGAAGAGGG